>DSDS01000118.1 GCA_011048585.1 Desulfurivibrio alkaliphilus
CGGTTTACCAGTTCTCTTTCAGCAGCTCGAAGTGGGCCTGGGCGTGATCACAGGCCGGGCAGCGATCGGGGGCGGCTTCGCCCTCATGGGTGTAACCACAGTTGCGGCACTGCCAGGTGGTGGCCTGTTCGCGCTTGAAAACCCGACCCGCCTCGATGTTGGCCTTGAGCGCCTTGTAGCGTTTTTCGTGGAAGGCCTCGGCCACCGCGATTTTAAGGAAAATTTCGGCGATCTCGTCGAAGCCTTCCTCTCGGGCCACCTTGGCGAACTCGGGATACATCACGTGATATTCGTAATTTTCACCAGCGGCGGCCTCGGTGAGATTTTCAACCGTGGTGCCGATTTTCCCGGCGGGGAAGGCGGCGCTGATCTCCACCTCGCCTCCCTCCAGTAGCTTGAACAGCCTTTTGGCATGCTCCTTCTCCTGATTGGCGGTCTCCTCAAAAACCGCCGAGATCTGGACATAACCATCCTTCTTGGCCTGGGCGGAAAAATAGGTGTAGCGGTTACGGGCCTGGGATTCACCGGCAAAAGCGGTGAGGATGTTCCTTTCCGTTTTAGTGCCTTTAAGCGATTTCATTGCAACCTCCTGGCAAAATTTATCGGGTAAACGGCTTGATTTTGGGGATGGGCTAACGGCAAGCGGGGCAGAAACCGCAAAACTCGACACTGTGGCGAACAATGGCGTAGCCGGTCTGCTGACGGGCCAACTCCTCCATATCCAGATCGAGGGAAAGGGCCAGATCATCAACCCGCCCGCATTTCAGGCAACGAACATGAGAGTGGGGAGCGACGTTGCCGTCGAAACGTTTCTGGGTTCCCCCCACCTCCAGTTTTTGGATCATGCCGTTTTCCGCCATCAACTCCAGATTGCGGTAGACGGTGCCCAGACTGATCCGGGGCAGCCGTTTGCGCGCCATTTGGTAGAGTTCGTCGGCGGTGGGATGGGTACACACCTTGCGAAGTTCGTCCAGCAAAACCTGGCGCTGCTTGGTTACCCGCAATTTTTTTCCTAAGGACACGTCAGCCTCCATTCAACTTGTACCCCCCCGGCAAAAAGGGCCGGAGCGGGAAGAAATCCTCGACCCGACAGGGTCATAACTTCAAATAGGAATAACTTCCATAAAGTGTAAGATACGCCATGCAGAGGATTCTGACAAGGGGCAAAATTTAAGTCCCTAAAGAATACTGATAACTCCGGCGTCCCTTACCATCTCCGCCGGCTCTTGGAGCGGGCCCAGGGGGTTTCGCCGGTAAAGATGCTCATCCACCCTGGGAGTTCCGCCACAGAGCTTATAGACTACCACATCATCGACAATCACCACCAAGGCGTTGAAACGCCAGCCGGTCTGGTGGGTCCGCCGGACAAAGCTGAGAACATCGAGGATAAAGTTACCATGGCGCCGAGCCTCCATCCTCTCCAACCGGAACTGGTAGGCCAGGCATTTAGAGGAATCAGCCACACAGTCACGCAATCCCCGATCCATATCCTTCAGGCTAAAGCTGGAGTTGGGCATAAACAGGCTGACAATATCGGGACAGGTCAGGATCTGCGGGTTGGGGGTGATGGCGGGGTCGATGATAAGCCCCCGCAGATCCTCACTCGTGGTCTGATAGGGGACAACCCGATCAAAAACGGCCTTACTGGCCGCGAAACTGGGCCAGGGGGCCTCGCTACGGGTTTTTGGCCACCGGCAGCATTTCGCCGCAGCCACTGATCAGCAGGGCGGCCAACAGCAACATTACCAGCATCATCCGGGCAAGAAGCATTTTGGTAAGACCTTAAGGGTGAGGGGTTGCGGACCTGAAATCAGCCGGCATCAGCAAGGTTGACCAGAATACGGCCCTGGTGGCGTCCCGCCTGGATATCATCGATTTTCCCATCGACTCCGTCAAGGGAAATCTCGGTTACCATCTCCTCGAGATTGGCCAGATCCCACGCCTCGGCCAGGCGTTGCCACACGGCCCGGCGGGTGGCCATGGGGGATTCGGCGCTGTCGATGCCGGCCAGGGTAACCCCCCGCAGGATAAAGGGGTAAACATTGAGGGGCAGCTCGGGGGAGGCGGCATTGCCGCAGCAGGTCACCAGGGCGCCGTAGCGGCAGGACTTGATGGCGGTGGCCAGAATGGGTCCGCCCACCGTGTCCACCACCCCGGCCCACTTCCCCTTAAGCAGCATCCTGCCGCTCTCGTCGGTGGCCTCGGCCCGGCTCAAAACCTGCTCCGCCCCGAGTTCCCGCAGGCGTTGAGCCAACTCCGCCTTGCCGGTGACCGCGCTGGCCCGATAACCCAGCCGGGCCAGCATTCCCAAGGCCAGCATCCCCACCCCGCCGGTGGCACCGGTGACCAGGATCCTGCCCGCGTCGGGGCGGACCGGAAAATCCACCAGACGGGCCAGGCACTGGGCGGCGGTGAAACCCGCCGTGCCGTACATCATGCAACGGCGCAGACTCAAACCCGCCGGCTTGGGCATAACCCAGGCCGCCGGCACCCTAATGTAGCGGGCCAGGCCGCCGGGGGTGTTCATCCCCAGATCATAACAGGAGACCACCACTTCCTGGCCGGGAACAAAATCGGGCACCCGACTCTCCACCACCACCCCAGCGGCATCGATGCCGGGGGTATGGGGATAACGGCGGGTCACCCCGCGATTGCCGGCGGCCGAGAGGACATCCTTGTAGTTGAGCGAGGAATAATGAACCCGGATCAACACCTCATGCTCCGGTAGATCACCGATTTTGCGGGTCACAACCCGGCGGCGGAACCGGCCGGGAGGATCCTCCTCCACCCACAGGGCGCGAAAAGTTTCGTTATTCATCGTTAAATCTTCACTTTTTTTAAAGTCGGCTTGCCAGATCAACTTCCTTGGGGGTAAACAGTATAGGATGATTTGATCCTGGTCAAGCTGCGCTTTCCTTCCTAACAAATATCTAAATCGAGAGGTGGAGCATGAAGCTTTATGACGACAAGTACATCAAAAACATCGTTCTGCTCGGCAGCGTCAAGTCCGGGAAGACCACCCTGGCCGAAACCATGGTCTTCGAAGCCGGACTTTCCAGCCGCCGCGGCACGGTGGAAGATAAGAACACCATCTCCGATTACCACGAAATCGAACACGAACGCGGCAACTCGGTTTACGCCACCCTGCTGCATACCGACTGGCGGGATTACAAGATCAACATCATCGACACCCCCGGCCTGGACGACTTTGTCGGCGAGGTGGTCTCCTCCCTGCGGGTGGCCGACACGGCGGTGATGCTGATCAACGCCCAGTACGGCGTGGAGGTGGGCACCGAACTGAACTGGAACTATGTGGATCTGTTTCAAAAGCCGGCGATTTTCGCGGTCAACCAGGTCGATCACCCCAAGTCCGACTACTTCGGGGCGGTGGAGTCGATCCGTGACCGTTTCGGGGCCACCGCCGTTCTGATGCAGTATCCTCTCAACCAGGGTGACGAATTTGACTGCATCATCGACCTGCTCAAGATGACGATGTACAAGTTCCCCGCCGAGGGCGGCAAGCCGGAAAAACTGGCAATTCCGGCGGCGGAACGGGAGCGGGCCGCCGAACTCCACAATCAGCTGGTGGAAAAGGCGGCGGAAAACGATGACGAACTGATGGAACTCTAC
Organism: Desulfurivibrio alkaliphilus; assembly: GCA_011048585.1. Taxonomy (GTDB): domain Bacteria; phylum Desulfobacterota; class Desulfobulbia; order Desulfobulbales; family Desulfurivibrionaceae; genus Desulfurivibrio; species Desulfurivibrio alkaliphilus_A. The sequence continues at coordinate 3,631 of DSDS01000118.1, forward strand.
TTCGAGAAGGGCAGCCTAGACGAGGATGAGATGCGCAAGGGGCTCAAGATCGGGATGCTCAACCGCGAGGTTTTCCCGATCTTTTGTCTTTCCGCCAAGCGCAACATGGGCAGCGGCCGGATGATGGGCTTTATCGACAACGTGGCGCCCTCGGCCACCGAGATGCCCCCCGAAAAAACCGCCGACGGCGGCGAACTGTCCTGTGACCCCGCCGGGCCGCCGGTGCTGTTCGTCTTCAAAACCCTGGTCGAACCCTTCCTGGGCAAGGTCACCTTCTTCAAGGTCTGCTCCGGCACGGTGAGCGAGGGGATGGATCTGGTCAACAGCGCCACCGGCGAAACCGAACGGCTCAACCAGCTGTTCATCATGGCGGGCAAAAACCGCAACCAGGTGGCCAAACTGGCGGCCGGTGACCTGGGAGCGACCCTGAAAATGAAGTCAACCCGCACCAATCATACCCTGCACGGCAAGGATGCCCCGGTCAGCCTGGCCCCCATCGAGTTCCCCGAGCCCCGCATCCGTACCGCCGTGGTTACCGGCGACAAGAAGGATGATGAAAAGCTCGGCGAGGCCCTGCGGGAGATCCAGACCGCCGACCCCACCATCAGGGCCGAACTGGCCCCGGAGCTGAAACAGTTGATTCTCTGGGGCCAGGGCGAGCTCCACCTCAACCTGGTCAAGTGGCGCCTGGAACATATCCACGGGATCAAGGTCGATTTCGTCGAACCCAAAATTCCCTACCGGGAGACGATCCGCAAAACCGCCACCGCCGGCTACCGCCACAAAAAACAGTCCGGCGGCTCGGGCCAGTTCGCCGAAGTTCACCTGCGGATCGAACCCTGGGAGGAGGGGATGGCCGACCCCAGCGACCTGACCGTGCGGGGCAAGGAGGAGATCGACCTGCCCTGGGGGGGCAAGCTGGTTTTCTACAACTGCATTGTCGGCGGGGTGGTCGACGCCAAATACCTGCCCTCGATCCTCAAGGGGGTGATGGAGAAGATGCAGGAGGGGCCCATGACCGGCTCCTATGTCCGGGACGTGCGGGTGATGGTCTTCGACGGCAAGATGCACACGGTGGACTCCAACGACATCTCCTTCAAGATCGCCGGGGCCCAAGCCTTCAAGGAGGCCTTCAAGGAGGCCAACCCCCTGATCATGGAGCCCCTCTACGAGATGGAGATCCTGGTGCCCGAAGAGTTGATGGGGGAGGTGATGAGCGACCTGCAGTCCCGGCGCTCGGTGATCCAGGGGATGGAGTCCCAGGGCCGCTACCAGGTGATCCGGGCGGTGACCCCCCTTTCGGAGCAGCACAACTACTCCACCACCCTGAAATCCCTGACCCAGGGCCGGGCCAGCTTCCGCTGCAACTTCAAGGAGTACGCCCCGGTACCCCACGACCTGCAACAAAAGCTGACCGCCGCCGGCGCGTAGCCCCGACGGGCGGCCCCGAGAGCAAACGTCCGGCAAGAGTCGGGCGTTTGCTACCAGTGGGGTTGGTTGCCGATCCGATAGTTCATCACCTCCATGGTATCGGTGACCACCACGAAGGCATCGGGGTCGATGGCCCGGATCGTCCTTTTGAGCGGGCCGATATCACGAAAGTTGACCACCGCGTAGAGCATGTTCTCCTCGCTGCCGGAATAACCTCCCCGGGCCGGGATTACGGTGGTACCCCGGCGCAGGTCGCGCAAAATCTCCCGGTTGATCTCCGGCCAGTGCTTGGAGATGATCATGACCGCCTTGCGCTGGCTCAGGCCGGTGACCACCAGATTGACCAGCTTGGCCGCCACATAGAGCTGAATCAGGGTATAGAGGGCGGAGTCCAGCGAAAAAATCAAGGCGGTGAGGGTCAGAACCAGCACATTCAGGGCCAGCAGGGTCGAACCCAAGGGGATCGAAAAACGCATCATCAGCATCACCGAGAGGATATCCGCCCCCCCCGCCGAGCCTTGGGAGCGCAAGGTAATC
>DSDS01000109.1 GCA_011048585.1 Desulfurivibrio alkaliphilus
ATTCATCCGGTTTTCCAGGGCGTCCAGACGCTTCTCTATGGCGCTGGTCCTGGACTCCAAAGGAGCGATCCGGTCATCAACATACTGGGTGGTGGCACAACCAGACAGGGCAAACAGGGACAATCCCGCAAACAACAGAACCGTTTTCTTCATCTCCAATCTCCTGAAAATAAATTTTTTTCAGCCCGCGAAGCGACCACCGGGCTGAGACCAACACCCGAAAATAACTATAAACAAATCATCGCACGAAAAAAGATGAAACGCAAACAGATTCCGCCGCGAAACCGGAAAAAAATACTCAAGTCACAACTTGCTTGAAGAATAAGCTGGTTATCCTGTATGTTCCGGCCACAACATCAACCATTAAAAACCCAGGGAGTTGACAAAATGAAGAAGATTGCGGTTCTGCCCGGTGACGGCATCGGCCCCGAGGTGATGCGCGAGGCGATCAAGGTGCTGGATGCGGCGCAACGGAAATTCGATTTCAGCCTGAGCTATGAGTACGCCGATGTGGGCGGCTGCGCCATCGACAATCACGGCCGAGCCCTGCCCCACGGGACCCTGGAGTTGTGCCGTAACAGCGACGCGATCCTTTTCGGTTCGGTGGGCGGCCCTAAATGGGAGGGACTGCCCCCGGAGGAACAGCCGGAGCGGGCGGCCCTGCTGCCCCTGCGCAAAACCTTCGAACTGTTCTGCAACCTGCGGCCGGCCAAGGTTTTTCCCTCCTTGGCGGCCGCCAGCCCTTTGCGAGCCGATATCGTCGGCAATGGCTTTGATCTGCTGGTGGTGCGCGAGCTGACCGGGGATATCTACTTCGGCCAACCCAAAGGCCGTGAGGGCAGCGGCCCGGAAGAGAAAGCCTACGACACCATGGTTTACAGTCGCCGGGAGATCGACCGCATCGCCCGCCGGGCCTTTGAGGCCGCCCGCCTGCGCCGCAGGATCGTCACTTCGGTGGACAAAGCCAACGTGCTGACCACCATGGTCCTCTGGCGGGAGGTGGTCAAGGAGGTGGCCGCCGACTATCCCGACGTGACGCTGAACCATATCTACGTTGACAATGCCGCCATGCAGTTGATTCGCAATCCCCATCAATTTGACGTCCTGCTCTGCGGCAACATGTTTGGCGACATCATCTCCGATGAGTGCGCGATGATGACTGGTTCCATGGGGCTTCTGGCCTCGGCCAGCCTCAACGAAGCGGGTTTCGGCCTCTACGAGCCGGCCGGCGGCTCGGCCCCGGATATCGCCGGCATGGGGATCGCCAACCCCATCGCCCAGATCCTCTCCGCCGCCATGATGCTCCGTTACAGCTTCCAGATGGGGGAGGCGGCGGCGGCCATCGAACAGGCAGTGGCCGCCACCCTGGCCCGGGAGATCCATACCCCGGATATCGCGGTGGACAAAAGCCGGGCGGTTAACACCGAAAAGATGGGCGACGCCATCGCCGCAGCCCTTTAAAAGGCCGGCCCCAACCACCGCCTCGTCACAAAACCAAGCAACAGGACAGCCATGACCAGGAATCACCCCCGCCCCCCAATTCCGGCTCCCGTGACCTACGGCGACTGCCTCAAATCCTACACCTACGACCAGGACAAGGTCTGCACTCCCGAGGAAACCGTGGCCAGATTCAAGCGGAAACTGGCCGAAGTCAAGCTGGATATCTTAAACGACGTCCGCCGCATCGACACCGGTCGCCTGGATATTCCGGTCTACTTCAGCGTTTGCGGCAAGGATGCCTATCATACCATCGGCAACAAAAAACAGATGGGCAAGGGCAGCACCCCGGCCCAATCTCAGGCCAGTGCCTGCATGGAGTTGGCGGAACGCTTCAGCTTCTTCAGCTTCAAAAAAAATCCGGCCAACTTTATCCGAGCCACCTGGGCGGAACTCCGGGCGGAGGGTCTGCCGCTGCTGCCGCTGACGCGCCTGCTCCAGTCGGTCCACGATGAAACCACTTCGGAAGAGACCCTGGAGCGGTTGATAGCTGATATCCCCATCCAGTGGGCCTGGGCCACCAATCTCAACCGGGGGGAAATGGTCCTGATCCCCTTCTCCTGGTTTTACGCCATCAACGAGTTCAACGGACCTTCCGCCGGCAACACCTATGAGGAGGCAATTCTCCAGGGAATCAGCGAGATCGTCGAACGTCACGTCTGCGCCCTGGTGACCCATCAGCGGATCAAGGCACCGCTGATCGACCACCGTTCGCTCAGCGACCCGGTGGCCGTTGAACTGCTGCAAAAATTCACCCGCCACGGGATTCAGGTCTATCTCAATGATTTCACCCTGGACACCGGAATCCCCACCGTGGCGGCCATGGCCATCGATCCCTCGACCTTTCCCGGGACCAGCGAGATCGTCTATACCGCCGGCACCACCCCGGAACCCAACAAGGCCCTGATTCGGGCCCTTACCGAAGTGGCCCAGTTGGCCGGCGATTTTCACACCAAGGCCAACTATGTGGCCAGCGGCCTGCCCAAACCCTTGTCGCTTGAGGAGGTGGAATATATTGTCAATCCGGGCCGCACCGTTAAGTTAAGCGACATGCCCGATCTCTCCGACCACAACATGAAAGTGGAGATCGACCGTTGCCTGGCGGCCCTGGCCCGGCTGGGGATGGAGGTGCTGCTGATCGATGTGCGTCACCAGGACTTGCAGATCCCGGCCATCTACACCATCGTGCCCGGCGCCCACTTCCGGGAGCGCTCCATGAGCAAAAATGCCGGTCTGTTTGCCGCCAAGCTGGTTCATGAGCAGATTGAGGATCCGGACCAGCAGATCGCCCAACTCAACCGGATGGGGCAGGTGCTGCCCCAGGCTTATTTCGTCGAGTTTTACCTGGGCAAGAACATGATGGCCCTTCATCGCCACCGGGAGGCGATGACCCATTTTCACCGGGCTTTGGAGCTTAACCCGGAGAGGGAGGACCTGCCCTATATCTACTCCTTCATGGGCGACTGCCTTAAAGATATGGAACAGTACCGGGAAGCGGTTACGGTGCTGCGGCGGGGGATCGAGCTGGACGATGAGCGGCCCGACCTCCACAACCTGCTGGGTTTTTGCCACTACAAGCTCGCCGATTATGAAACCGCCGTCCACCATTTCAGCCGCAGCGTGGAGCTCAACCCGGCCTCAGCCATCGATTTTGCCAATCTGGGCGTCAATCTGCGTAAACTGGAGCGCTACGAGGAGGCGGCCCACAACTTCAAGGTAGCCCTGACCATGGACCCCTCCCTGGAGTTCGCCCGCGCCCACCTGGACGAGCTATTTGCCCAGCGCCGGCCAGGGGCTTAGCCCGTGGGAGGTTTGGCTTAGTCGGCCAGGGGATTGATGGCCAGGCCGGTTAGGACCTTGGGGTAGAAGAAGGTTGATTTGTGGGGCATCACCAGCTGCTCGTCGGCCACCCTCTTCACCTGCTCCACCAGGGTGGGATTCATCAGGAACAGCAAGGGGGTAAACCCGGGATTGCGGGCCTCCTTGGCCGCCACATCCAGGGCCTCGTCGGGATCGCTGTAGTATTCCAGCAGATCTCCCTGCACGCAGCGGGCCCGATCCAGGTTGGGCAGCTTGTCGATAATCAGATCGGAAAGCACCACCACGTCCAACTCCCGCAGGGCCGGCGGACGTGCGGCCGCCTCCCGCTCCATCACCCCATCCTTCAGAGTCAGCAGAAAGCAGCGATCCTCGCCGGGATGGTAAAAGCCGAATCGGGTACACTGCCCCGGCCCCCGGCCCTCCGCCATCCGGTCAAACATCTCCACCAGCAGACTCTCCCGGGAACCGGTGGCAATCTCCTCCACCTGGAAGAATTCCGCCAGCAACTCCCGCAGGGCCGCGGCCGTGGTTCGGCCCGGAAGCCGCAGCAGCCGATGGGTGGGCAGCACACTCAGGCCCGGATCTTCCATGCCGCAGAGATACATCATGGTCTGGTTGGCCGGGCTCTCAGGGTCCAGCTCTCCCTGCCGTTCCCGTACCAGGGCCCGATACTGGAGGGCGGTGGTGTAGCGATGATGACCGTCGGCTATATAGAGGGGCCGGCCGGTGAAAAAATCGTGTACCGCCGTGATGGTGGCGGAATCGGTCACCGCCCAGAGCCGGTGCTCGCAGCCGTCATGATCGGTGGCCCGGTAGAGCGGCGCCTCCCCGCCCCGACTCTTTTCCAGGAGGGCGATCACCTGATTCCGGGGGTCGGAGTAAAGTGAGAAGATCGGGCTGAACTGGGCCTGACAGGTATCCAGCAGGCGCAGGCGGTCGGAGGTCACCCCGGCAAAGGTCTTTTCATGGGGCTTAACCACCCCCTCGGCAAATTCAGCCAGCCGCACCCGGGCCAGAAAGCCGCGCCGGGTATGAGAGGTGCCGTCGGGGCGGCGATAATCAACCTCATAGAGATAAAGGGCCGGCCGGCTCTCCCGAATCAGTACCTCGGAGGCCAGCCACTCCTGAAAAAGGCGGGCCGCATCGGCGTAGCGATCGGCGATCATCCCGGCGCTCTTGACGTTTTTGCTCAAATCCAGCCTGATCATATTGTAGGGGTTGCTGCTCAGCAGAGAGGCCTGGGCCTGGGTGTCAATCACGTCGTAAGGGGGACTGACCACCTCGTTTATGGTCTTGATCTTGGAGGGATTATAGCGAACAGCGCGAAAGGGGGAGATAACGGCCATCTTGGTTTGCTCCTTGAGCCATAAAGATCAATGGGGTATATAGTTAAAAAGCCCTCGCGAAGGGCTCGATCAGAGGCGTCATTCTTATTAAAAATTACCCCGCCTTGCAAGCGGTCTTTTTGAGGAAAAGCCCATGTTCGACATCTTCACCACCACCCATTTCTCTTCGGCCCACCACCTGCGTGACTACCCCGGCAACTGCGAAAAGCCCCACGGCCACAACTGGAAGGTGGAGGTGACCATCCGGGCCGACAGCCTGGATCAGTTGGGGATGGGGCTTGATTTCCGTGACCTCAAGGGGGCTCTGAAACCGATCATCGACCAACTTGACCATCGCGATCTCAATCAGCACCCGGCCTTTGCCGACCACAACCCCTCTTCGGAAAATATCGCCAAACATATCTTCGACGAACTGAAAAAGGCCCTGACCACCAAGCGCTACCGGCCTTACCAGGTGACGGTACTCGAAACCGACGCCTGCGGGGTAACCTACCGCGAATGAGCAATTCAGTTCCACCCCTGCGGATCGCGGAGATCTTCTACAGCCTCCAGGGGGAGTCATCATGGGCCGGCTACCCCTGCCTTTTTGTGCGCCTGGCGGGCTGCAACCTGCGTTGCTCTTACTGCGACGCCCGCTACAGCTACGAAGAGCCGGGCACCCCATATCGGCTTGATGAGCTCCTGACCGCCCTGGATCGGCTGGCGCCCGTCGGCAGGCAGGTTGAGTTGGTGGAGGTTACCGGCGGTGAGCCCCTGCTGCAGGAGGGAGTTTATCCCCTGTTGGCCGCCCTGCTGGCCCGGGGCCAACGGGTACTGCTGGAGACCAACGGCAGCATCTCTTTAGCCCGGGTACCGACGGCGGTCCACTGCATCATGGATGTGAAATGCCCGGCCAGCGGCATGGCCGA
>DSDS01000080.1 GCA_011048585.1 Desulfurivibrio alkaliphilus
GCAGCCGCAGCAGTCCTCGGTGAAGACCTGGATAACCGTCTCCCGGCCCTTGAACTGCTTGCCCACCGCCGCCACGCTTTTGAGGCTCTTGCTCCTGCCTTTGAGGTCGGCGGAGTTGACGATCTTCATCCGGATGGCGGCATGGGGGCAGACCAGCGAGCAGCGCCCGCACTGGATGCAGTTTTCCGGTATCCATTCCGGCACATGGACGGCGATGTTGCGCTTCTCGTACTGGCTGGTGCCGGTGGGCCAGGTGCCGTCGGCGGGCATCTCGGAAACCTTGACCAGGTGACCCTTGCCGGCGATCATCTTGGCGCTGACCTGCTTGACGAATTCCGGGGCATCCTCGGGCACTACCGGCGGAAGCTGGTGGCCGTCCACCTTCTTGGACACCTTGACCTCCTGGATATTGTTGACCGCGGCATCAACGGCGTCGTAGTTCATCTTGACCACCTTGTCGCCCTTCTTGCCGTAGGTCTTTTTGATGGCGTCCTTGATCCGGTCGATCGCTTCCTGCTTGGTCAGGATACCGGAGATCAGGAAGAAGGCGGTCTGCATGATCATGTTGATCCGGGCGCCCAGCCCCAGGGCCTCGGCCAGCTTGATGGCATCGATCACATAGAATTTGGCCTGCTTATCGATCAGCTGCTGCTGAACCGGGGCAGGCAGGTGTTTCCAGACCTCTTTGGCGCCATACGGGGAGGTGAGCAGGAAGGTGCCCTTATCCTCCAAGTTGCTCAGCATGTCGTACTTGTCGAGGAAGGTGAAGTTGTGGCAGGCGATAAAGGTCGCCTTGTCGATCAGGTAGGGGGCGATGATCTGGTTACGGCCGAACCGCAGATGGCTGACGGTCATCGAACCGGACTTTTTGGAGTCGTAAACAAAGTAGCCCTGGGCCGAGTTGTCGGTTTCGGTGCCGATAATCTTGATGGTGTTTTTGTTGGCGCCGACGGTGCCGTCGCTTCCCAGGCCGTAGAACATGCAGCGATGGACCTCCTGGCCTTCAATGCTGAAGGAGGGGTCGTAATCGAGGCTGGCGTAGGCCACGTCGTCGTTGGGACCGACGCAGAAGTGGTTTTTGGGGGACCAGGAGGCCATGTTGTCCAGGACCGCCTTGACCATGGCCGGAGTGAACTCGGCCGAGCCCAGGCCGTAGCGGCCGCCCAGGACCATGGGCTGGCAAGCGGCGCGGTTGCACTCCACCGACTCGCCGACTGCGGCCCGAACATCAAGATAAAGAGGCTCGCCGGCGCTGCCCGGTTCCTTGGTGCGGTCCAGCACGGTGATCCGCTTGACGGTGGCCGGCAGGGCGTTGACCATCGCCTTGCTGTCGAAGGGGCGGAAGAGGCGCACCACCACCAGGCCGATCTTGGCATTATCCTTGGCAATCAGGTGTTCCATGGTCGCCCGTACCGTTTCGGCGCCGGAACCCATCATCACCACCACATTCTCGGCGTCGGGGGCCCCGTAATAATCGAAGAGGTGGTAGCGGCGACCGGTCAGAGCGGCGAAACGGTCCATGGTCTCCTGGACGATGCCGGGGCAGGCCTGATAGTATTTGTTGACCGTCTCGCGACCGGTGAAATAGACATCGGGGTTCTGGGCGGTGCCGCGCATCATCGGCCGGTCGGGGGTAAGGCCGCGGTTCCGGTGGGCCACCACCAACTCCTCGTCGATTATTGCCCGCATGTCGTCGAAGCTGAGCTGCTCCATCTTCTGAATCTCGTGGGAGGTCCGGAAGCCGTCGAAAAAGTGAACGAAGGGAATGCGGGACTTGAGGGAGGCCTGGGTGGAGATCAGGGCCATATCCTGGGCCTCCTGGACGTTCTGGGAGCAGAGCATCGCCCAGCCGGTCTGGCGCACCGCCATCACGTCGCCGTGGTCGCCGAAGATCGACAGGCCCTGGCAGGCAATGGAACGGGCGGTAACATGAAAAACGGTGGGGGTCAGCTCACCGGCGATCTTGTACATATTGGGCATGATCAGAAAGAGGCCCTGGGAGGCGGTAAAGGTGGTGCAGAGCGCCCCGGTGGTGAGACTGCCGTGCAGGGCGCCGGCCACCCCGCCTTCCGATTGCATCTGGGTAACCACCGGCACCGAGCCCCAGATATTCTTCTGGCCGGCGGCGGCCTTGGTGTCGGATTCGGCGGCCATGGGGGTGGAGGGGGTAATGGGGTAAATGGTGATAATTTCGCTGGTGGCATAGGCCACATGGGTGCAGGCCTGATTGCCGTCGATGGTAACCATTTTACGCGACATAGTTCGACTCCTTCAGCTTGGTTTTAATAAGGATAAGTTGATACCCGTTGATTGCGCAGGAATAAGGGTCCAAGGGGGACGGCGATAATCGACGCTAAATCCCAGCAGACCGGCAAATCATAGATTTGTAAACGAAATTGTCGTTGATTTCCACAATTATTTGCCGTTATTTACCGTTTGGTTGCCGTTTGTAGACCAGTTCGGGCGGATTGAGTATCACCTTGGTGTCCGGCGGCACCGAGTGGGTCAGCCAGATATTGCCGCCGATGACCGAGCGGGTGCCGATCACCGTCTCCCCGCCCAAGATGGTGGAGCCAGCGTAAACGGTGACATCATCCTCCAGGGTGGGGTGGCGCTTGGTGTGGCGTTCCAGTTGGCCGGCGTCGTCCCGGCGGAAGGCCAGAGCCCCCAGGGTTACCCCCTGGTAGAGCTTGACCCCTGCGCCCAGAACCGCGGTCTGACCGATCACCACGCCGGTGCCATGGTCGATGAAGAAGGACTTGCCGATGCGGGCTCCGGGATGGATGTCGATCCCGGTGATACTATGGGCGTGCTCGGTCATGATGCGGGGCAGGATCGGAACCTCCAGGCGGTAAAGGGCATGGGCGATCCGATAGATGGTGATGGCGTGCAGGCCGGGATAACTGAAGATGATCTCGTCGTAACCGGCGGCGGCCGGGTCCCCCTGGTAGGCGGCATGCACATCGCTGGCCAGCAGGGCGCGCAGCTCCGGCAGTTGTTGGATGAAGAGCAGCGCTTTCTCCTGGCCGGACTCCTCGCAGTGCTGACAGATATGACCGTGGCGGGTGCATTCGTGGCGGATGGCATTGGCGATCTCCTCGGCCAGGCGATCGAACAGTTCGGAAACCTCCAGGCCGACGCGGTACCTGAGGTTGACCCGGTCGATCCCCTGGCGGCCGAAATAGCCGGGGAAAATGATCTCCCGGCATGATTCCAGGATGCTCACCGCCCGGCGCCGTGAGGGCAGGGGTTCGGCCTCGACATGCTCGAAGCAGTTGCGGTTTTCACAGGTGGCGACGATCCGGTCCACCACTTCCGGCAACTGGGAGCGGATGCCGGCGGCTTGATCCGGCTCCTTGCTTGGGCACTGCTCGGCTAAGCAATGTTCTTTGCACGACTCTGTACTCAAGGGGAGCTTACTTTTGCGAGTCATCGGGGTCCTCTCGTCAACGGTTGTCAGCTGTTCAGCATCAGCTTGATGTTGCTAGCCTCTTCCTGGTTGGTGATAAAAAAATCCAGGTTGTTGTTCCAGCGGCTCACAAAGTGGCGGGTGAGCAGGACCCGCATCGCGTTTTTGAGCTGGGTCAGGGTACTGTAATCGTGGAGGAAATATTCGCCATAACTGTTTTCGCTCATGATGGTGGAGGTCAGGGTTTTCCCCCCTTTGACCGGCTCCTTAAAGAAGTTGACGATCGCTAGGGCCCGGAGGGTGTTTTCCTGCTCCAGCAAGCGGTTGGGGGGGATCTGGGAAAAGTGGATGATGGGAAAGGTGTTGAGCATGCTCTCCGCCAGATTCTGGATGTCCACCAGGTCGATGGGGAGAAAGTTTTTGGTCAGGTGGAGCCGGGTCCGGGCGGCCAGGATACCATTGACCAAGAGCCAGGCGACCAGCCTGATCAGGTTGTCATCGCGCTTGATCACCGCTTCCATCCGCTCCTTGACCGAATTGTGGTCCTGTTCGCCACAGAAGGCGTAGTAGAAAAAACGTCCCTCATACTTGGTGATATGGATGGTGATATCATCCATCGCCATCAAATGGCGGGAGACGCTGCGGATATACTCTATTTTATTCGGTTTCCGCTCATAAAAGGTGAAAAGTTTACGTCCCAGGATGGAGATGTCCCGCTCGGTGATGGTCAGTCCGGTGTTGGGGCCGAATTTCTTGAAAAACCAGCGCAGGCGTTTGTAGGTTTCAGTCAGGTACTCATGGACCCTGGTCCCAAAAACGATCAGCTCTTTGTATTGCCAGGAAAAATTAAGAAAATCCTGGTAGGTGGCCGGCAGGATGTTCCAGCTTTCCATCTGGGCCATGGTGGTTTTGAGATGATTTTTTTGACCGAACTTGGCCTGTTTTTGTGATTCAACCCCTTCCAGGGTTTTGAGGAAGAGGCATTCCCGGATCAGGTCGGCCCACTTGTGCATCTGTTCGGTCTTGGCCTGCTGGTAAAAGGCGACGATTTCCCGGGCCAGCAGGAGATAGGGGTCTACCTCGGCCGGGTCGAGCTTTTCCTTGGGGTCGGCCAGCTTTTCCGGCCAGGTTACCAGCCGTTTGACCTTGTCGGAAAAGAGCGGCAGGGCGTTGCTTTGATGTTGGAGCAGCAACTCCAGGTAGGCGAACTTGATCACCGACTTGAAGGGACTATCCAGGGCTTTGTTCATCTGCCAGAGGCAGGCGCCGAAGATCTCCGCCTTGGGGATTCCGGTCACGTTGCCCAGGTCGACAAAATTATCGGGATTGATTTTGCGCTCCTTGACCAGGCGCTGGACCAGATGGCGGTATTGCCCTTCGCCCAGGCCCGGGGGGATAAACCACCAGAGCAGGGGTTTGCCCGCCACCAGCAGATGGGTGCGGAACAGTTCATCCTTGAGCAGAATCTTGAGGGCGCTGCCGGCGGATTCCTCCTCGGCGGTGGACTCAAAGCAATTGTCCCGGGTCTGGGTGATATCCATCAGAAAGAAGTGGGTCTCAACTCCTTTCTTCTGGGTCCACTCTTCAATCCCGGCACATTTTCGGCGTAACAGTTCAACCCCCTCGGGCCCCAACTGCTCCCGATGGATGCTGACCCAGTAGTCGCAATCCGATTTTTCCGACTGGGCGATGGTGCCGATACTGCCGATGGTTTTCAGCGAACGGATGGCGCACCGATCCGGGGGCAGGGTGGTGTCATCGCTTTTCGGGGCCGAAGAGGTGGGGAAAAAGCGGCGGAAAAGTTCGCTGGAAAGAGCGATGGCCGGGTCAAAATCGCAGATTCCGCGGGGGCATCCGGGCTCCGGCAGATAACCGGGCAGGTCAGGATGGTTGACATGGAGCAGGTAGGGCACCACCGAGAAGATAATATTACTTTTCTGGGAGTTGAAGACCAGCGACTTGGCAATCCGCTCGTCATTATACTTGCGATAACGGGCGATTTTTTTTTGCAGGCTCATGGTCTCGGCATCATCCCAAAGGTTTGGGCAAACTTCTTGGGCAGCCTTTATTGCCACACCTGGGCCAGACGGAGAGCCTGGCGGGTTGCTTCAACATTGTGGGTACGGATAATATCCGCGCCATTGAGGGC
>DSDS01000033.1 GCA_011048585.1 Desulfurivibrio alkaliphilus
AGGCGCAATCGCCCTTAAGCCCGGCGGCATCGCGCAGAATCTCGGCTTTGTCGGTGCGCTCCCAGGTGAACTCTTCCCGTTCGCGGCCGAAATGGCCGTAGGCCGCGGTCTTACGGTAGATGGGGCGCAGTAGGTCGAGCTGCTGGATGATCGCCTTGGGCCGCAGGTCGAAATGCTCAACGATCAGTTGGCGGATCTGTTCATCGCTGATCTTGCCGGTACCGAAGGTGACCACATTGACCGAAACCGGCTTGGAGATACCGATGGCATAGGCCACCTGCACCTCGCACTGCTCGGCCAGCCCCGCGGCGACGATATTCTTGGCCACATAACGGCCCATGTAGGAGGAGGAGCGGTCAACCTTGGAGGGATCCTTGCCGGAGAAGGCGCCGCCGCCGTGGGAACCCATGCCGCCGTAGGTATCGACGATGATCTTGCGGCCGGTAACTCCGCAATCGCCAACCGGGCCGCCGATGACGAAGCGGCCGGTGGGGTTGATGAAGTATTTGGTGTTCCTATCCAGCATTGCCGCCGGCAGAATCGGCTTGATGATCTCCTCCATCACCCCTTCCTTGAGATCCTCGTAGTCAACCTCCGGGGAGTGCTGGGTGGAGACCACCACCGCCTCGATCCGCTTGGGGCGCTTGTGTTCGTATTCGATGGTCACCTGGCTCTTGGCGTCGGGGCGCAGCCAGGGCAGCCGGCCGCTCTTGCGCACCTCGGCCTGGCGCTTCATCAGGCGGTGGGCGTAGGTGATGGGCATCGGCATCAGCACCTTGGTTTCGGTGCAGGCGTAGCCGAACATCAGGCCCTGGTCGCCGGCCCCCTGATCCAGATCGACGCCGCTGCCCTCGTTGACCCCCTGGGCGATATCGGGCGACTGTTTGCCGATGCTGGTCAGTACCGCGCAGGACTGCCAGTCGAAACCCATATCCGAGGAGTTGTAGCCGATCTCCCGGATGGTCTGGCGGACGATGGCCGGCATGTCGACCCAGGCCTTGGTGGTGATCTCGCCGGCGATCAGGGCCAGGCCGGTGGTGACCAGGGTCTCGCAGGCCACTCGGGAGGTTTTGTCCTGGGTCAGGATGGCATCGAGGATGGCGTCGGAGATCTGGTCGGCCACCTTGTCGGGATGGCCTTCCGATACGGATTCGGAGGTGAAGAGATAGTTGGGCATTTTTGCTCCTTGCTGGGCTTAAGTATGGTTTTAAAAAACATCTCAATTTAGTGCGTTGGTCAAATATGTCAAGGTGAAAATCGGCGGCCGCTGCCGGTCCAGCCGGCTTGACGGACTTCCCGGGTCAATTCGGCGGTGACCTCCCACCTGTTGAGCGGGCTGATCAAATAGAGACCGTCGATCAGCGGGCAGATGGCGGCCAGCAGTTCCCGGGTGAACTCATCCGCCGCCTTGCGCTGATCTTCCACCGTTTCATAGCCCCATAGTTTGCGGCGCAACTCCTCGGGGATGGAGATTCCCGGCACCTCGTGGTGGAGAAAATCGGCGTTGCGGGCCGAGATCAACGGAAAGATCCCGGGGAAGATCAGAATATCGAGATGCCGGGTTCGCTCCAGCATCTCCTCCACCGCCGTGGCGCTGAAGAACGGTTGGGTCATGGCGAACACCGCTCCCAGGGCGGCCTTGCGCTCCAGGCGGCGAATCTGGAGGTCGGGGTTGCACGGCCGGTAGCTGAAGGCGGCCCCGATGGAAAAATCACACTCCCCCTTCATCTCCCTGCCCGCCGGGTTTCGTCCTTGGTTGAATTGGTTGAGCATCCGGATCAGGCCGAAGGACTGGATGTCGAAAACCCCACTGGCCCCCGGTTGATCTCCGGTGCTGGCTGGGTCGCCGGTCACCGCCAGAATCCCGTCGAGCCCCAGGAGATGGGCGCCCATAATCTGGGATTGCAGCCCCAAGGTGTTGCGATCCCGGCAGGTGAGATGGGCCACGGTGGGAATCCCTACCTCGCTGCGAATCCGGTGGGCCAGGGAAATATTGTCGGCCCGCAGCACCGCCAGGGGATTTTCACCCAGGGTGACGGCATCGGCCCCGGCGGCGGCCAAAGCTTTGGCCCCTAGTAACACGCCACTGATATCCAGGTGGGTGGGCGGATCCAGTTCCACCAGGATGGGCAGGCGATCGGTGGGCAGGCCGGCCAGCAGAGCACCGGGTTTGGTTACCGATGCAATCCGTCCTTCCGGGCTGCTGTCGCTGGGAGCGCCGCCGCCCAGCCGGCTCAAGGGTCGGCGTTTCAGGCGCAGGTGTTTGCCGAACTCCTGAATATGGGCCGGAGTGGTGCCGCAGCAGCCCCCGACCAGTCGTGCCCCGGCCTTGACCATGTCGCCCACCACTCGGGCCATGTAGGCCGGTTCTGCCGGATAAATAAGACGATGGTCGACAATTTCCGGGAAGCCGGCGTTGGGAAAGGCGGCCAGAGGAGTGTTGGCCCCCAGGCCTGATAATTTTTCGATGGCGGCCAGCAGGGCTCGAGCCCCCCGGCCGCAGTTGGAGCCCACCATATCCGCTCCGGCACGGAGGGCCGCCTGACCGCAAGTCAAGGCATCGAGCCCGGCGGCGGTCCGGCCTTGCTGAGGATAGACCATGTTGGCAACAATGGGGATTTCCGCTGCCAATTCCCGCCCAACCTTAAGGGCCAGCAGCAGTTCATCGAGATGGCTGAAGGTTTCAAGAATCAGCAGGTCGACTCCGCCATCGAGCAGGGCCTCGAGCTGCTCCTTAAAAGCGGCCCGCACCGCCTCTCCCTCGGCGCCGTCCGGGTCGGGTAAGGGGAAATCGTATCCGCTGGGCCCCACTGACCCGGCCACGTAAATGTCGTTGCCGGCGGCCCGCAGAGCCAGCGCGGCTCCGGCCTGGTTGATCTGCCGGGTTTTGTCCGCCAGCCCCGCCGCCTCCAGCTTGAGCCGGTTGGCTCCGAAGGTGTTGGTCTCCAGCAGCCGGCTGCCGGCCCGGATATACTCCTCGTGCGTGGAGTAAACCAGTTCGGGGTCGGCCAGGTTGAGCCGTTCGATATTCTTGTCCGGCTCGATCCCTTTGGAGTAGAGATAGGTACCGATGGCCCCGTCGGCCAGCAGCACCCGCTCCCGGATATATTCGTTGAAATTGGGTTTCATGGCGCGTGCTGTTATTCCAACCGATACTGTTTGTTGTTCAGGGAACCTGCGGTATTGGTCCGTTCCTCGGCAAAAGCAAACCCCTGCCAGATCCCGATGGACCCGAGGATCGAATCCTGGGGATGATACTCCCGAAAAATCTTGAAGTAAAGAGCCGCTTCCTTGCTGTTGATCACCGCCTGGGGGTTTTCGGTCTTGATCGTGGCCAGTTCATCATCGCTGATCTGGCGTTCGGCCAGCTTTTCTCCCAGACTTTCGCAGCCGGCCCCCTGGGTATACTGGACTTTGTAGCGCCAGAGCACCTCGTCGGGGAGCAGGCCGTTGCCGGCAAAGGCCTGACGCAGGATCCACTTTTCGATTTTGGTCTGGTCCTGGTCGTAGATCTTCAGTTCCGGCGGGATCTGCATGGCCAGGTCGATCATCTCTTTGTCCAGAAAGGGCACCCGCAGTTCCAGGCTGAAGAGCATCCCGATCCGGTCGGCCCGCTGGAGGTTGATGTTGTGCAGGGTGGAGAGTAGCCGGCGGCACTCCCCGTTGAGCTCTTCCGGGGGCAGGTGCTTCATGTAGTGATACCCGGCAAAAAGCTCGTCGGCCCCTTCGCCGGTTAGCACTACGGTGACGTGACGGGCCGCCAGCTTGCAGGTGAAGTAGCAGGGCACGGCGCAGCGGACCAGGGAAGGATCGTAGCTTTCCAGCTTGCCGATCACCTCGGAGAGGGCCTTGTAATAATCATCTTCGCTGAAAACCAGCTCATGGTGGGTGGAGCCGATATGGTCGGCCACCAGGCGGGCGGCGATGAGATCTTCGCTCTCCTGGCCCCGGGAGTCGGTCATTCCCACGGCAAAGGTATGGAGCCTGGGGATCTCCTCGGCGGCGATGGCGGCGATCAGGCTGCTGTCCAGGCCGCCGCTGCAAAAGGCCCCCACCGGAATTTCCGGGTCGGCCAGCAGCCTTTTTTTCACCGACCGGCGGAAGGTCTCACGGATGGCCGTCTCGGCGGCGCCCCGATCGGCCAGGATCTGGTCGTGGATCTCGGGCAGCCGGTAATAGCGGACAAAGCCGTGGGCCGGGGTGTAGTAATGACCGGCGGGGAATTCGTGGACCTCGTCGACCCCGGCCAGGCTCATGGCCCCCAGTTCGGAGCTGAAATAGAGGCAGCCGTCGCGATGGGCGTAGTAGAGGGGCTTGATGCCGACCGGGTCGCGGGCCAACATGTAGTCGTCGCCGGCGAAGATGGCAAAGGCAAACATGCCGTCCAGTTCCTTGACCGCCTCCGGCCCTTTCTCCCGGTAGAGATGGAGGGCCACCTCGGTGTCCGAATGGGTTTTGAAGGGATGGCGCCGGACCAAATCCCGACGGAGTTGCCGGAAATTGTAAATCTCGCCGTTGCCGATAATCCCCGAGTGGCCGTCGGGCCCGAGAATGGGCTGGTGGCCCCCGGCCACATCAACGATGGAGAGCCGGGTATGACCAAAGGCCATCTTGCCGGCCACATGTACTCCCCGGTCATTGGGGCCGCGATGCCCCAGGGCGTCCAGCATCCGTTCAACCGTTGCCACATCGGGGGCTCCGATGCAGCCCGCTATTCCACACATCTTTTTTCCCTCATTTAATTACCTCGAAGACCCCCACCAGGGAATGGCCCGCTCCCATGCCGGGCTGAAGTTCCATTTCCAGCTTGCGCAGGGAGTAGCCCAGGTGGGGTTCGATGATGTTGGCCCGGGGGTCGCCCCAGTCCAGCCAGCCGGAACCCTCGATCACCGCCTGCATGGTGTGCATGGCCTCCTTGAGCGGTTCCGGGTAGTAGGGCGGCACATCCGGCGGAGTTTTGCAAACACTGCCCTGGCGGCAGTTGTAGTCCCGCAGTAGGGCGATGGTGTGCTCGATCAGGGTGTTGCAGCACATGAAAAAATTTTCGTAAAAATTGTTGAGATGCTCAAATCCCGGCCGGGGCACGTAATCCACCAGCAGGGTGGTAAGATCGGTGCGGATATAGCCCTCGAACAGGGAGTTGGTCTGATGGCGCAAAGCCCGCGGGGTATGGCGATTGTAGTCTCCGGTGGCCAGGTGGCGGCCGACGAAGATCGAACGGTCGAAAAAACGCCGGGGCTTGAGCCGGACGCCGGTCTCCTTGAAAACCTCTTCGATGATCACCAGGCACTCCTCGCGGGTCATCAGGCGCAGATCGAAGGAGGCGATATCGGCCCGGTCGCGTTCATCTTCAGGATAAATATAGGAGATCCGGTAATCCATGAAGAACTCTTCGGTGGGCGGGTGGTGCCAGAGATCCTGCCACTCGTAGGAATAACGGCCCAGCCAGTCGCCGATGACCAGGGCGCCGGGCTGGGCATGGCGGCAGATGTCGCTGAAGATCCGCACCAGCTGTTCGTTGCTGAAG
>DSDS01000085.1 GCA_011048585.1 Desulfurivibrio alkaliphilus
AACGGGCTGTAATCGTTCAGCAGTGCCGCAGGTTCGGGCAAGCGGCCAAGCGCCGCGTACCCCGTGTACGTAAGCCTGGCTGATCGCCCGAAGATGCGGTGCTGCTGAACGATTACTGGGCAAATCACCCCGTTCACCCGCAAGTTAAACAAGCCTTGCCGCTTTGCCAAGAAAACATTATCATGCCGGGTTGCAAAAGCAGCCATACCGTCAAGAGCCTTCCCTAATCAACCACCAAGGATATCAGCATGGGATTTCGTTGCGGGATCGTCGGCCTGCCCAATGTCGGCAAATCCACCATTTTTAACGCCCTGACCGCGGCCGGAATTGAATCGGCCAACTACCCCTTCTGCACCATCGAGCCCAATGTGGGGATGGTGGCGGTGCCCGATGAGCGCCTGGACAAGCTGGCGGCCATGGCCAAAACCAGAAACAAGGTCAACGCCCAGATGGAGTTTGTCGATATCGCCGGCCTGGTCAGCGGGGCCAGCCAGGGTGAGGGTCTGGGCAACCAGTTTTTAGGCCACATCCGCCAGGTGGATGCCATCGCCCATGTGGTCCGTTGTTTCGCCGACGACAATATCGTCCATGTCAGCGGCAAAATCGACCCTCTCCAGGATCGGGAAATCATCAACACCGAGCTGATCCTGGCCGACCTGGAAACCGTACGCCGCCGCCAGCAGAAAACCGCCTCCCAGGCCAAATCCGGGGACAAGCTCTTCAGGGAGCAGCTGACGGTGCTTCTTGCCATGGAGAAACATCTGGATCAAGGATTACCGGCTCGAACCCTGGAGCTTGACGACAACGGCCGAGCCCTGCTGCGGGAGATGTTTCTGCTCAGCGCCAAGCCGGTACTCTATGTGGCCAATGTCCCCGAGGAGCAGATCAACACCGGCAACCCCTGGGTCGAGGAGCTGACCAGGGCAGCCGCCGCCGAGCAGGCCTCGGTGGTGATGATCTCCGGGGCGATCGAAGAAGAGCTCAGTGGCCTGGAGCCCGAAGAGCGCCAAGCCTTCCTGGCCGACATGGAGCTGAGCGAGCCGGGGCTCAACCGCCTGATCCGTACCGGCTACCAACTGCTGGGGCTGATCACCTTTTTCACCGTGGGGGAAAAGGAGACCCGGGCCTGGACCATTCCCGGGGGGACCAAGGCTCCCCAGGCCGCCGGGGTTATTCATTCCGACTTTGAACGGGGCTTTATCCGGGCCGAAGTAGTGTCCTGCGATGACCTGCTGGCCTGTGGCAGCGAGCCCAAGGCCAAGGAGAAGGGGCTGCTCCGCCTGGAAGGCAAGGAGTATGTGGTGCGGGACGGCGACTGTATCAATTTCCGTTTTAATGTCTAACCGTTGATGGCGAGGAGATCAAATGATCAAAACCAACCGGGAACAACTGGTTTGTCAATCGGTGATCGGCGAGATCACCTCTCCCTTGGGCGGCATCAATCCTTACCGGATCGACCCCCAGGGCAACTCCGACATCTACCCCGGAGTGGGCGGAATCACCTACAACCTGCGGATCGGGGACAGGGCCTGCGGCCTTTTTGCCGACCACGTTGAGCCCGGGGTCTCGATCAGCAATTTCACCCAGTTCCAGGGCCAGCCCGGTCCCAATCGGGCCCTCAACCTCTTCTCCTGCGCCGGCAACCTGGCCACCGTGGTTTCCGGCGAAGCCAAAGGCAAAAAAGGGCGGGTCACCGGCAAGCACGGCGGCATCGAGCATGTCCTGCTCGACTTCCCGGCCAAAGTGCTGGAGCAGCTGGTGATCGGCGACAAGATTCAGATCCGGGCCTTCGGCTGCGGCCTTAAGCTGCCGGACTTCCCGACGATCAAGGTGATGAACCTGGATCCGGACCTGCTGGCGCAACTACCACTCAAAGCGACGAAAAACGGCCGCCTGCAGGTGCCGGTAACCCACCTGGTGCCGGCGGCGATCATGGGTTCCGGCCTGGGTTCTCCCCACAGCCAAAGCGGTGATTACGATATTCAGCTTTTCGATCAGCCCACGGTGGAGAAGCACGGCCTGGACAGCCTGCGCCTGGGGGACTTTGTGGCCATCACCGACGCCGACGCCACCTATGGCAGAATCTATCGCAGCGGCGGGGTGGTGATCGGGATCGTGGTTCACTCGGACTGCGTGCTGGCCGGCCACGGCCCCGGCGTCATGGTGGTAATGTCGTCGGCCACCGGGCAGATCGATCCGGTGATCGACCCCAAAGCCAATCTGGAGCGCCATCTGCCCAAACTGAAGTAACCGGTCGCCGGGGTTATATTTTTTTGCATTATCCACCCCAGCGAAGTTATAATTTCCGGGTTGGCTGTTCTGGGGCAATGGCCGACCTCTTCGATGCCATGACCTCAGAACGGCCATGCCGGTGGAAACAGCCCTTAAAATGCTCTGCCAGGATGTGGAGTTCGACTAAATCAAGCAAAAGGACCAGACCCCATGGACGACAGAGGACGGCTGAAAGAGATTATCCGCGAAAAATCCTACCGACAGGGCACCTTCAAGCTCTCCTCCGGCAAGGAGTCCGACTTTTACATCGACGGCAAGCAGACCACCCTCTCCGCCGAGGGGGGCTGGCTCTGCGGCAAGCTGCTCTTCGAGATGATCCGCAACAACCCGGAAAAGATCGAGGCGGTGGGCGGCATGACCCTGGGGGCCGACCCCATTGTCACCGCGGTCTCCCTGGTCAGTTTTGTGGCAAAAGACCCGATTCCGGCTTTTATCGTACGCAAGGAGTCCAAAAAGCACGGCACCGAGGCCTACCTGGAGGGGCAGAGCAACCTGCCTGAAGGAGCCACGGTGGCCCTGGTGGAGGATGTGGTAACCACCGGCGGCACCCTGCTGAAGGTGATTGAACGGGTGGAGGCCCAGGGCTACAAGGTGGGTCTGGTGGCAACCATCGTCGATCGCCAGGAAGGCGGGGCCGAGGCCCTGGCGGCCAAGGGCTACGAATTGCGGGCGATCTTCAACCGCCAAACCCTTTTGGCGGACTGAATCCCATGCTCGGCACTTCCATCCCCACTACCATGACCTGCCCCGCCTGCGAGGGACCGCTTAACATTCTGCGCTCCTGCCGGCGGGTGCGCATGGCCTGCGCCGGCTGCCAACGGCAGTATCAGATCCATGAGGTGGCGGACCGGCTGGATGAACGGGCCGAAGAGGTCCTCTCCCGCTGGACCGCCATAATCTACGACTGAAACCGGGCGACGACGACCTACCACTCCACCCGCAGAACCCCCTCCAGGGGGTCAACCCGGGCAATCTTGATCGGGACAATCTCGCCCGGCTGGATGTTGAGGCCCCGGCCCGGAGGCAGGTCGGCCTCCAGCAGACAATCGGTCAGGACCACTGTCACCCGCCTGGGCCCACCCGCAACCACCAGGGCGTCCACCCGGCTGCCCTCCTTTCCGGCCAGGTATTTAAGCAGCCAGTAGCGCTGGCGGTCCCGCCGCACCTGGTTAACCTGGGGCTGGCTGGTGGCTATGGCGGCGCTGAAATCCAGCATGTCCGACTCCGCGAAACGGGCGCCCTTACCGGCCCGCAGGGCGTAAATTTGGTGCTGCATCACCAGATCCAGCAGGCGCCGGATCGGGGAGGTTATAGTGGTATAGCTGGCCGCCCCCACCCCGCTGTGGCGCTTGGGCCGGGTTAGCAGCTGACCGGGCTTGAGCTGCTTGCGCTGGCGCCAGATGGTGAAGATATCCTGATCGTACCCCTGCACCAGACGCTGATGGGGATCGTCCTGGGCCCGAAACAGGCCGGGGACCTGCTGCTGGGCCACATATTCCGCCGCCAGCATATTGGCCAGCACCATCATCTCCGAAACCAGCAACCGAGCCGGGATATCCACATCCTCCAGCTCAACCTGGGGGTTACCCTGCCGGTCGAGACGGATGTTGACATCGGGGATGGGAAGCAACAAGGCGCCGGCCTCCAGACGCCGGCGGCGCAGAGCCTGGCTCAAGGCCAGCAGCTCCTGCAGGTCGGAATCGCTGGCCAGCAGCTCCTCCACCTGATCATAATCCAACCGGCGCTTTACCTCCACCACCCCGGCCACGATCCGGGAATCAACGATATCCCCGGCCGGGGTGAGGGTCACCAGAAAACTCATGGTCGGCCGCACCTTGCCGACCACCAGGCTGCAAAGGTCCTCGGAGAGCCGGGGAGGC
The DNA here is from genome assembly GCA_011048585.1 of Desulfurivibrio alkaliphilus. GTDB lineage: Bacteria > Desulfobacterota > Desulfobulbia > Desulfobulbales > Desulfurivibrionaceae > Desulfurivibrio > Desulfurivibrio alkaliphilus_A. Next base: position 4,173 of record DSDS01000085.1, read on the forward strand.
AGCATCGGGATCTGGCCCTCGGGAAAGTAGAGGGAGGTCACCCGCTCAACGGCAGCGGCGAAAAGGGCCGAGCCGGGCTTGACGAAATGGGCCACATCGGCGATATGGATGCCGACCCGGAAGTTCTCCCCCTGGCGTTCAAGATGGAGGGCGTCGTCGAGATCGCGGGTGGAAGCGCTATCGATGGTCAGCACCGGCAACTCCCGCAGGTCCATCCGGCCCGCCGCCAGCAGCTCCTCTCCGCTGGGCTCCCGGCTGGCCTCGGCCTCGGCCAGCTCTGCGGCGGAAAAATCCACCGGCAGCCGGGCCCGCAACAGGGGCACATTTTCATCGGGGCGCCAGTGCCCGGTTTTGACCAGCAGCGCGTAAACATCGTGGGGTCGGGTCAGGCCGGCCCGCTTGAGCAGCTCCCGGGCCAGGTCCCCCTCTTCGGCTTCATTGGCATAGAGATAGTAGTCCCGGAGCAGAGCCAGGCACTGCTTCCGTTCCGGCCACTCAACCGCCGACTTCCCGGCAAAAATATCCTTGAGCTTTTCCGCTCCGGCGCTCAGAAGCTCTTCCCGCTGCCGCTCCTTCTCCTGGCGAGCCAGCAACTGCTCCACCACCTCGACGGGATGGGCCATCACCCGGCCATCCTTGTACTTAAAGTAGAGACGATCGGTAAATACCGCCCGCAGGAAGGCGGCCACCTGGTCGTCATCGGCGGAGCCGCCGAAATTGAGTTCGGCCAGGAACAGGGGGGTGAAAAGCTGGTTATTTTCGCCGGCGGCCAACTGCCAGACCATTTCAGTCTCAACCTGGGCCGTCAATTCCCGGCGACGCCGATCGGTCTCCTGAAGGCGTCGGCGCTGCTCGTCACGGGAGAGCCCGGCCAAGGCAGCCGAGCTGGAGCTATGAACCACCCGGGCTCCGGGCAGATTAAGCTCCCGGCCGTTCTGGTTGAAAATTTTCAAGCGGGAAGAGGTGGCATCCAGCACCACCCCACAGATAAATTTGCCCTGTTCAACATATTCAACAATATTACCGGAAGAGATCATGAAATGGCAGCTGGTCCTTGGAGGTGGTCGGAAGGGGGAAAGAGGGCTTTCTCCCGCAGATAGCCCGGAGGCCGAAGGCTACCCATCTACCATAAATTCACCCCATAGTCACTTAAAACAGGGGCGAAAGAGAGCAAGATTACGGACAAAATCACCAAAAGCTGCTAAGATGCCAGGTTACCCCTTACCCGCAACCTGGAGACAACAACCATGCGTAACGACCCGGATCAAGAGATCGCCTGCGGCTTTGTGGCCCTGGTGGGTCCGCCCAACGCCGGCA
>DSDS01000038.1 GCA_011048585.1 Desulfurivibrio alkaliphilus
TTACGGCACTGCTCCCAGGGCACGGTGGTGGTGGGCAGGTGGGGCAGGGGGGCATAGCGGTCGTAATCGGTCAGTTGCTCCAGCCCCAGCAGGCGGCGCTTGAGCCGGTAGTAGCGCTGGGGAATATCATAACGGCCGGTGACCGCTTTAATCAGGGTGGTCACGGTCTGGTCCCGCAACTCGTTGTGGAGATTCATCGAGCTGAGCCAGTCGGGATAGCGGCGCAGACGGTCATCGATCATCTTGTCGGCCAGCAGGGTGTTGAAGGTATGGGTCAACACGTGGAGCTGGCTGTTGAGGCCGGCGGTCAGTTCGGCGGCGGCCTGGCGGCGCTGCTCCCGATCCGGCAGATAGAGATCGCTTAACACCTCCTCTTCACTGCGCCCGGAAGGTCCGAACTTGAGGTGGCCCATTACCTTGTCGAAGAGGGTGGTCCAACTGCCGCGTCCCGCCGGGGCCTTTTCGATCAACAGGGTCTCTTCGGCATCGCTGAGCAGGTGGGGGGCATAGCGGCGGAGTCCGGCCAGATAGTGGCGGTAGGGGGCCAGCAGCGGGTCGTTGAGCAGCTGCTCCGCCCGTTCCCGGGACACCCGGTTCCACTCCAGTTCGAAGAAGACCGTTTCCTTGCCGACCCGGCTGTCCGCCTCCCGAACCTTCTGCATAAAGGCGGAGGCTTCGGCGTTCTTGGTGTTGACGGCGAAATTGAGAAAGGCAAAGGTGGCGACCCGGCCCAACCCGGCCTCCAGTTTTTCCAGGCGGCCCACCAGCTCCAGCAGGGCGGCGGCGTCGAGCTCGGCCAGGCGTCCGGCAAATCCGGCGCGGATCTCCTTGGCCTCGGCCTCATGGCTCTCCAGGTCGGCGGCAAGGGCGGGGTCGTCGAAACCGGGGTAAAGATCGGCCAGATTCCAGATAATCTTTTCGGTGCCAAGGGTGCTGTTCAGTGATTCCGTCACGATGGTTCTCTCCGTTGGTTGATGATGGGCCGCTGGGCCGGAAGGACCCGAAGTGTAGTCTGCCGCCGGTGGCCCTGTCAATCGGCTTTGGGCCAAATTGTCGTTGCGCCGTTCGGCCAAGCGAGATATACAGGGCAGTCGAAATCTCTCCTTGGTCGGCTTTTTTGCCGATAACTCCGTGCCGTTTGGTTGGTTGCCATGACCTCTTCTTCCATCGTTTACGATGAAAGCAAAATCAAAACCTTAAGTTCGCTGGAGCATATCCGGATGCGGCCGGGGATGTATATAGGCCGCCTGGGCAACGGCAGTCACCCCGATGACGGGATCTACATCCTGCTCAAGGAGGTGATCGACAACGGGGTGGATGAGTTTATCATGGGGGCCGGCCGGGAGATCGAGATCAGCCTGGCCGCCGACGGCGCAGTGACCGTAAGGGATTACGGGCGCGGCATCCCCCTGGGGAAATTGGTGGAGTGCGTGTCGGTGATCAATACCGGCGCCAAGTACAACACCGACGCCTTCCAGTTTTCGGTGGGTTTGAACGGGGTGGGTACCAAGGCGGTCAACGCTCTGTCGCGCCGTTTTGTGGTGACCTCCTTCCGTGATGGCGAGTTTGCCCGGGCGGAGTTTGATAATGGGGTTCTGGCCCGGGAAGAGAAGGGGCGGAGCGGGGAGAGGAACGGCACCCTGGTTACCTTTCACCCCGACCCCGATATGTTTCCCGACTACAGCTTCAACCGCGAGTTTGTCCGGAAGCGGCTCAAGCGTTACTCCTATCTCAACGCCGGCCTTAAACTGCACTTCGACGGCGAAACCTTTCACTCCGAAAACGGCCTGCTGGACCTGCTGGAGGTGGAAACCAGCGGCACCCAGCTTTACGCGCCGATCCACCACCGGGACAAGGCCATCGAGTTCGCCTTCTGCCATACCGAAGGCTATGGGGAGAGCTACTTCTCTTTCGTCAACGGAACCTACACCAACGAGGGGGGAACCCACCTTTCCGCTTTCCGTGAAGGGCTGCTCAAGGGGGTCAACGAATTTGCCGGCAAGAAGTTTGACGGCGAGGATGTCCGCGAAGGGGTGGTGGGAGCGGTGGCGGTCAAGGTGCGGGAGCCGATCTTCGAGTCACAGACCAAGAACAAACTGGGTAATGCCGATATCCGGGGCGAGATCGTCAACGCGGTGCGGGAGGCGGTGAGCGCCTTCCTCTATAAACACACCGATCTGGCCGAAATAGTCATCGATAAGGTCCAGCAGAGCGCCCGGATCAGGAAAGAGTTGCAGCATGTCCGCAAGGAAGCCAAGGCCAAGGCCCGCAAGGTGGCGCTCAAGATCCCCCAACTCAAGGATTGCAAATATCATCCCGCCCCCGGCAAGCCTTCCCCCGAGGGCCGGGGCAATATGATCTTTCTGACCGAAGGGCAATCCGCCTCCGGCTCCATCGTCAGCTCCCGCGACCCCATGACCCAGGCGGTTTTTTCCCTGAAGGGCAAGCCGCTCAACGTTTACGGCCAGCCCATGGCCCTGCTCTATAAAAACGATGAGATGTACAGCATCATGCGGGCCCTGGACGTGGAGGAGTCCATCGGTCGGTTGCGGTTTGACAAGATCATTATCGCCACCGACGCTGATGTTGACGGGCTCCATATCCGCAACCTGCTGCTGACCTTCTTCCTTCACTATTTCGAATCCATGGTCAAGCGTGGTCATATCTATATCCTGGAGACTCCGATCTACCGGGTGCGCAACAAAGAGGAGACCATCTATTGCTACAGCGAGCGGGAACGGAGTGAGGCGGAGAAAAAGCTGGCCGGCCGGGGCAAGGTGCGGCGGCCGGTGGAGGTGACCCGCTTCAAGGGGCTGGGGGAGATCTCGCCCAAGGAGTTCAAGCAATTTATCGGCCCGGATATGCGCCTGAAGCAGGTGGATATCGACATTTTGAGCGAAGTGCCCAAGGTGCTGGAGTTTTACATGGGTAAAAACACCCCCGCCCGGCGCGACTATATTATGTCGCACCTGGTGGTCACTCCGGCCTGATAGTGTCGGGGAGAAGGCTATGGAAACAGCAAAATATGGCGGTCTGCACCGGCTCTTTGATGAAAATTTTCTTGATTACACCTCCTATGTGATCCGCGAACGGGCGATTCCCGATCTGGCCGACGGCCTGAAGCCGGTCCAGCGCCGCATCCTCCAGACCCTGCACAACATGGACGATGGCCGCTTTCATAAGGTGGCCGGGGTGGTGGGCGAAACCATGAAGCTCCACCCCCATGGCGATGCTTCGATCTTCGCCGCCCTGGTCAACCTGGCCAACAAGGGCTTCCTGATCGAGCGCCAGGGTAACTTCGGCAATATCTTCACCGGGGATTCCGCCTCCGCCGCCCGTTATATCGAATGCCGGCTCTCCCCCCTGGCCCGGGAGGCCATGTTCAACAAGGATTTGACCGAGTTTGTCGATTCCTACGATGGCCGGCTGAAGGAGCCGGTCAGCCTGCCGGCCAAACTGCCGCTGCTGCTGCTCCAAGGGGCGGAAGGAATCGCGGTGGGCATGGCCACCAAGATCATGCCCCACAACTTTGGCGAGTTGCTGGAGGCCCAGAAGAAGATCCTGCGAGATGAACCTTTTGCGGTCTACCCCGATTTCCCCCAGGGCGGCCTGCTGGACATTAGCGCCTACGAGGATGGCAATGGGCGGCTGCGCTGCCGGGCCCGGATCGAGTCCAAGGATGACAAAACCATCATCATTCGGGACATCCCCTACGGCACCACCACCCAGAGCCTGATCGAGAGCATCGAAAAGGCGGTGCGGGCCGGTAAGTTCAAGATCCTCTCCATCGACGACTATACCGCCGAGGAGGTGGAGATCGAGATCAAGCTGGCCCGGGGGGCCTTGGCCGAGGACACCGTCAAGGCCCTTTACGCCTTCACCGATTGTGAGATTACTCTGAGCCCCAACCTGACGGTGATTCGTGAGACCACCCCGGCCGTTATTTCGGTGAGTGAGGTGCTGCGGGAAAATACCCGGCGCTTGCGGGAGCTGCTGGAGCGGGAGCTGCAGATTGAGTTGGAGCGGCTCAAGGAGCGGCTGCAGGCCCACCTGCTGGAGCGGATCTTCATCGAGGAGCGCCTCTACAAGCAGATCGAGGAGTGCCCCACCTATGAACTGGTAGTCGCCGCCGTCGACGAGGCGTTGCGACCTTTTTGCGAAGACCTGGTGCGGCCGGTGACCAGGGAAGATATCGAGCGCTTGCTGGAGATCAGGATCAAGCGAATCTCCCGTTACGACATCGAGCGCAAGAAGAAGGAGATCAAGGCGGTGCGCCGGGAGATCGGCGAGGTGGAGGTCAGTCTTACCGATCTCACCGGTTTTACCATCCGTTACCTGGATGATCTGCTGGGCCGTTACGGCAAGGATTACCCCCGCCGCACCGAACTGGCCACCTTCTCCGAGGTTCAGGCCCGGCAGGTGGCGCTGAGCAACCTCAGCGTCGGTTATGACCGGGAAAACGGCTTTCTGGGCGCCCAGGTCAAGGCCGGGGCTGAAAACACCCTGGCCTGCTCCGAGTATGACAAGCTGCTGCTGATCGATCGCACAGGCTGGTACAAGGTGATCAATGTGCCGGAGAAGATCTTCATCGGTCACGATCTGCTTTGGTGGGGCAAGGTCACCGAAGGAATCATCTTCAACCTGGTTTACCGTGACGGCGGTCAGAACCTCTGTTACGTCAAGCGTTTCACAACCCCCAAGTTCATCCTCGAGAAGGAGTATCGCCTCTTCGAGGAGCATCGCCGCTCGGAGATCCTGTTCCTGAAAACCGGCGAGGGGATCAACCTCCGGGCCTACCTTTCCCCATCCCCCCGAACCCGTAAAAATCGGGAGATCTACCGGCTTGATGACTTTCTGCTCAAGGGGGTGGGCGCCATCGGCAAGCGTCTCTCGGCCCGGCCGGTGCGCCGGGTGGAGGAGGTGAGCGAGGCGGTGGCGGTCAAGGCCCTGGGAGCGGCGGTGGTGGAGGAAGAACCCTCTCCCCAGGTGCCGCTGTTCGGCGACAAAAAGTAGCCTCCATTACCATTAATCGGGGTTCGCTTTCCGGAAAACCGAACCCAAAAAGTTCCGTTTTCTGTACAATTCTCACCCATCAGGTCGTAACCGGAGAGGGGCTGCGGCACGTATTTATCTTGTATTACAGTGTTTTTTGCCGCTCTCTCTTTTTTTGGGTTTCTGGCATGTAATTTGCTAGCTCCTTCCCCAAAAACACAAGCTAATTTGAAACCGAAAAAAGGGGGAACCGATGAAAAAGATGTTTGGTTGGCTGTTTCTGGCGGCGTTTTTAACTCCTTCCTGGTCCATGGCCGCGCCCATCGCGGAAGTGGACTTGAAAATGTCCTACTCCTCACCCACCGGCGAGGTCACTTTTCCCGGGCTGGGTACGGGATCCTATTATCTCGACTATGATGCCGAACTGACTTGGGCTGGCACGACCCATAACCTGGAGATTTTCTGTGTTGAAA
>DSDS01000141.1 GCA_011048585.1 Desulfurivibrio alkaliphilus
ATTTAACGGGCTGTAATCGTTCAGCAGTGCCGCAGGTTCGGGCAAGCGGCCAAGCGCCGCGTACCCCGTGTACGTAAGCCTGGCTGATCGCCCGAAGATGCGGTGCTGCTGAACGATTACGCCATGCTAGCTCTTGAACAGGGTTTGAAGTTGGGCCACACTATCGGCGACGGAAACCCGCTCATCCACCTGCTGCCGCAAATAGGCATTCAGTTGGTCGATCATGGCCACGGCGTTATCGATCTTAGGGTTGCTGCCCTTGGCGTAGGCCCCGATATTGATCAGATCTTCCGAACGGCGATAAAGGGCCAGCACCTCCAGAAAACGTTGGGCCGCCCGCAGCTGCTCCCGGGCGGCGACATCGCTCATGCAGCGGCTGACGCTGCCCATCACCTCGATGGCCGGGTAGTGGCCCTGGGCGGCCAGATCACGGCTAAGCACGATATGACCGTCGACGATGGAACGGACCGCGTCGGCAATCGGCTCGTTCATATCGTCACCCTCCACCAGCACGGTGAAGATCCCGGTGATACTGCCCTTGCCCTGACAGGTGCCGGCCCTTTCCAGCAGTTTGGGCAACTGGCCAAAGACCGAAGGGGTATAACCCCGGGAGGTGGGAGGTTCACCGATGGCTAGCCCCACCTCCCGGCTGGACATGGCGTAACGGGTGACCGAATCCATCATCAAGACCACGTCCCGCTGGTGATCGCGAAAATACTCCGCCACCGCCATGGCCAGATAGGCTCCCCGCATCCCGGACCAGCGGGGGCTGGTCGGAGGTGGCCACCACCACCACCGAGCGGGCCAGACCTTCGGGGCCGAGGTCCCGCTCGATGAAATCCTTCAACTCGCGGCCCCGTTCACCGATCAGAGCGATCACACTGATGTCGGCGGCGGTGTGGCGGGCGATCATCCCCATCAGGGTGCTTTTGCCCACGCCGGAACCGGCCATGATCCCGATCCGCTGCCCCTTGCCCAGGGTTAGCAATCCGTTGATCGCCCGCACCCCCACATCCACCGCGGTGGTGATCCGCTCCCGCTCCATGGGATTGAGCGGCTCGGCGTAGAGAGGATAGAATGACTCCACCGGCAAGGGCGGGCCGCCATCCATGGGCCGCCCCAGGCCATCAATGATCCGGCCCAGCAGGGCCTGGGAGACCGGAACCCGGGCCTGGCCTTCAACCAGTCGGATGGCGCTGCCCGGCTCCACCCCCCGCATCTCCCCCAGGGGCATCAGCAGGATCCGGCCATCGCGAAAGCCCACCACCTCGGCCGGTACCGTGGAGCGCCCCCGAAACACCTCAACCTCACAGATGCTGCCCACCGGAATTCCCGGCCCCTCGCTTTCGATCACCATGCCGATCACCTGGCTGACCCGGCCGCCCACGGTGATCAGGGAGGTCTCCCGGGCGATATCCAGCAGGGGAGCGAAGTCCATTGCTAACTCCCGACCGGATCGGGCCCCTGGCCCTCGCCGGCTGTTTCACCGGGCTCAAGCGGTTCCTCGACCGCCGCGCCCTCCTGGATCAGAGCGGCCTGAAAGGCCCGATCGACCGCCTGATAGAGTTTGTCGCGACAACTCTCCAGGGTGGCATCGATTTCGCCGAAGCTGCTTTTGAGCAGGCAGCCGCCGGCGGCAACAGCGGGATCTTCCACCAGCTGCACTCGGTTCTTGCCGCCAAACAGGGTGGGATCGGCCAAACCGGCCTCCTTGAGACGGTGAAAATCGTCGGGATTGAGGTGGGCCTTAACCAGGGAGTTTTCAATCACATATTCCATCGCCCCCCGAAAACAGCTTTCGATCACCGCCGGGTTGACCGAAATTTCGTGATGCACCAAGCGGTCGGTCATGGTGGTGGCCAGCAGCAGCAGCTCCTCCCGGTAACGACGGACAATCGCCCCCCGTTGCTCCTCCAGGTTTTTCAGGATCTTGTTAAGACTCCCCAGGCGTTGGGCGTACTCCTTTTCCGCCGCGGCCCGACCCTGGCGTTCGCCCTCGGCCCGACCCTGGCGCTGGGCCTCCTCACGCAGCCTGGCCGCCTCAGCCTTGGCCGCCTCCACGATCTTTTCCGCTTCCCGCCGAGCCTGTTCCACCGGATCGGCCGCCTCATCTTCGACGGCAGCAGCAGTGACCCCTCCTTCTCCAGCCGGAGGCGACTTGCGTTGCCAGAGGTCCACCAAGGCAATGAACTCTTCGGCCCGGGGCGGCTTTTGTTTACGAGTCGCCTCCAGTTGGGTAAACTGCTCGCCGCTGTTCGAGGGGCGCATCCGGCTGACTTTAGACAAACTCATCCTCCCCGCCGCCGCCCACCAGCAGCTGGACCTTGCCCTCCTGCTCCAAGCGCTTGGCAACCTTGATAATTGCCTGCTGGGCCGCCTCGACATCACGCACCCGGGTCGGCCCCATGATCTCCATGTCATCCTTCAACAACTCCACCGCCCGGGATGACATGCTGCGGAAAATCTTCTCCTTCAGTTCGGAGGAGGCGATCTTGAGGGCCACCTTGAGGTCATCGGTGCTGACCTCTTTGAGAATCATCTGAATGCCGCGATCATCGACATTGAGCAGATCCTCAAAGACGAACATCAGGCGGCGAATCTCTTCAGCCAGGGCTTCTCGCTGCTCCTCGATCCCTTCCAGGATGGCCGCCTCCGTGGCCCGCTCGGCACTGTTCAGCAACTCGGCCACCGCTTCCACCCCGCCAAGCCGCTGACCCTCCATCCCCTCCACCGCCAGCAGCTCATTCTGCATTACCCGATCCACATCCACCAGGATCTCGGGACTGACCTTGTCCAGCTCGGCCATCCGCATCACCACCTCCACCTGGGTGGCTTCGGGAAACTCCGCCAGGACCTGGGCCGCTTGGCCGGGCTCCAGGACCGCCAGCACCAGGGCCACGGTCTGGGGATGCTCGTTGCGCAGAAAGTTGACCAGCACTTTCGGTTCCAGTTTACGGGCCTTCTGGAACAGGGTCAGCTTCCAGTCGGAGCGGATATCCTCCAGGATCTCCTGGGCCTTTTCGCCGGAGAGGGCCTTGCGCAGGGCCTGCTCCAGCAGATCGTTGCCGGAGAGGAAGAGGTCGCTGCCGCCGGTATCACCCTTAAACTCCTGCAGCAGGCTCTCCAGTTCATCCTTGTCGATCTTGTCGATCTTGGCCATCTGGCGGCCAACCAACTTGATCTCTTCCGGGGCCAGGCGCTGAAAAACCTTGGAAGTGAAATCATCCCCCATGGTCAGCAGGAAGATCGCCGCCTTCTCCGGGCCGGTCAGGCCGCTACCGCCATCTTTTTTGTTGGGTGCAGCCGCCATCGCCTACGCTTCCTCCCTTAACCAGCGCCGCACCAGATCGGCGGCCCGATCGGGATCACTCTGAGCCAGGCGGTAAAGCCGTTCCTGATTGCTCAACCCCCGGGGGCCCAAGGTCAGTTCCTCCTCCTCTTCAACCCCGTCCCGACCCACCGAAGCCACCTGGGACGTCCGCTTGCTCTCCAGCCCCTTGGCCGCCAGCAACCGGAAAAACGGCCGGACCACGAAGAGCATCACCCCGAAAGCGATCAGCAGATAAACCAGGGGCATGGCCAGCCATTCGGCCAACTCCCGCCACTGATCCAAGGGGTCAACCTCCGGGTCGGTCAGGGCGGAGAGGGCAAAGGGCAGGGAGGCGACCTCAACCTGATCGCCCCGCTCCTCATCGTAACCCACCGAGTTGCGGACCAGACGCTCGAAATAGGCCATCTCCTCGGCGGAACGAGGCCGGTATTCCAGGACGGTTTTCCCTTCGTCGTTGACCACTCGCTCATAGGTGCCGTCCACCATCACCGCCACCGACAGGCGTCGGACCCCACCGCCGCCCTCCTGCACCTGCCTGGTCTGACGGCTGATCTCATAGTTGCGGGTCACATTGCTGCGCTGATAGGAGCTGCCGGCCGCCCCGCCATCCTCGCCGGCAAAAGTAGCCAGTTCGCCCTTGACCCCGGGAATACCCCGGGCCTGGTCGCCCCGCTGATCGGACTCGGTCAGCAGCTGCTCACTGCGCACCACCTGCTCCTCGGGGTCGAAACTCTCTTCGGTGAGGTTTACCCGACTGAAGTCGATATCGGCGGTAACGCTGGCTCGAACCCGGTTGACCCCCACCACCTCCTCCAGCATACTCTCCACCTTGCGGCGGACGTTCTCTTCCACCTTGTGCTGATATTCAAGCTGGGTCCCGGAAAGGACCGCGTCGAGATCACCTTTTTTGCGATAGAGCAGACGCCCGGCGGTGTCCACCAAGGTGATATTGTCGTCGCTCAATCCCGGAACCGCCGAGGCCACCAGGTTGACGATACTTTGAATCTGGTGCTGGGTAAGTTGCTCCCGCCCCCGCATCTGGACACTGATCGAGGCGGTAACCGGTTTTTCATCCTCGATGAACACCGACTCCCGGGGGGTGGCGATATGGACCCGGGCCTCCTGAACCTGCTGAAACTGGCGGATGGTCCGAGCCAGCTCCCCCTGCATGGCTCGCTGGAAATTGAGCCGGTTGACAAAGTCGGTGGTCCCCAGACCCACCTCATCGAAAACCTCGAAGCCCACGCCGCCTCCCCGGGGCAGGCCGTCACCGGCCAGAGTCAGACGGATCTCGTAAACCTGGCTGGCGGGCACCATGATCGCGGTACCGGTATCACTGAGCCGGTAAGGGACATTGAGGTCGCGCAACCGCTGGACCACCTCGGCGGCATCCTGCTGGGAAAGCCCGGCGAAAAGCACCCGCTCATCCGTCTTGCCCCCCACGCTGGTCAGGGCGATCATCCCCCCGAAAACCAGAACCACCATCCCCAGGGCGGTGATCTTCTGAATCGGAGTCAACCCATTGAAGATGGAGGCAATCTGGGTAAAAATTTCCTTGGGACCGGCCATCGCGTTCACCTATTGGTTAAAGCTGCATCCGCATAACTTCCTGATAGGCGTCAAGACCCTTCTGGTGAACCTTGGTCATCAGCCGAAAGGAGATGCTGGACTTTTCCGCCGCGATCATGGTCTCGTGGATATTGGCATGCTGGCCGCTGACCAGCCCCTCGGCAAGATGGTTGGCCTCGGCCTGGCGGGCGCTTACCGAATCCACCGCCTTCTTCAACACCTCACCGAACCCGGAAACCAGATCGCGGGTTGCGGCCGGCTGCCCGCTTCCGGCGATACCGATCGGCATCGCCGGCTTTAAACCAGTGGGATTAATCATGGCTCACTCCTCCTCTAGCGACTGATCTCTAAGGCTCGCAGCGCCATCTCCTTGACGGCATCGAGGGCCGCGACATTGGCCTCATAGGAACGGCGGGCGTTCATCATATCAACCATCTGTTCAGCCACATTGACATTGGGATAACGCACAATCCCGTTGGCGTCGGCATCGGGATGGCTGGGATCGTAAACCTCCCGGAAGGG
>DSDS01000069.1 GCA_011048585.1 Desulfurivibrio alkaliphilus
GAGGTGATCACCTCATCACCGGCCCCGAGCAGGGCGGCGGCCAGCAGCCCGATAATCTCGTTGGAGCCGTTGCCGAAAACCAGCCGCTCGGGGGGCACCGCCAACTTTTCCGCCAGGGCCCGGCCCAGGTAGTAACAACTGCCGTCGGGGTAGCGATGGAGCCCGGTCAGGCAGGCCCCAATGGCCGCCACCGCCTTGGGGGAAGGGCCTAAAGCGTTTTCATTGGAGGCCAGCTTGATCGAGCCACTGATCCCATACTCCCGTTCCAGCTCCTCGATGGGCTTGCCCGGCGGATAGGGAACCAGGGAGGCGATATGGGGGGCGATATCTATTCTCATAAACCGATCCGTTAAGCCAGTGGGGGGCGCCGTTCGCTCAGCGCCAGTTCACTTTCCAGTTGGGCCGCCGCCCGCAGCAGCAGCTCCTCCTGAAAGTGGCCGGCCTGGAGCTGCAGGCCGATGGGCAGGCCCCGGCCGCTGAACCCGCAGGGCAGAGAGATCCCCGGCAGGCCGGCCAAATTGGTGGGAATTGTTAGAATATCGGAGAGGTACATACTAAGAGGGTCATCGCTTTTGGCCCCCAGCGGCCAGGCCGGAGTGGGGGTAACCGGAGAAACGATCAGGTCGCACTGGGCGAAGGCCCGCCGGTAATCCTCGATAATCAGAGCCCGCACCTGGGAGGCCTTGCGGTAATAGGCTTCGTAATAACCCGACGAAAGGGCGTAGGTTCCGATGATGATCCGCCGCTTGACCTCGGGGCCGAACCCCTGGGAACGGCTGCGGCAGTACATCTCGCCAAGCTCCCGGGCCGCGGGGTCCCGGTGGCCGAAACGGACCCCGTCGTAACGGGCCAGGTTGGAGCTGGCCTCGGCCGGGGCGATCAGGTAGTAGGCCGCCACTCCGTACTCGGTGTGGGGCAGGCTGATCTCCCGCACCTCGGCCCCGGCCCCGGTCAGCAGCCGGACGGCATTGTCCACCGCCGCCTTGACCTCCGGATCCAGGCCGAATCCGAAATACTCCCGGGGCAGCCCCACCTTGAGGCCCCGCACTCCATGGTCGAGGGTGGCGGTAAAATCGGGCACCGGCTGATCCACCGAGGTGGAATCACGCCGATCATGGCCGCTTAGCACGTTGAGCAGCAGGGCCGCGTCCCGCACATCCTTGGTCAGGGGGCCGACCTGGTCCAGCGAGGAGGCAAAGGCCAGCAGGCCGTAGCGGGAGATCCGCCCGTAGGTGGGTTTGACCCCCACCACTCCGCAATGGGAAGCGGGCTGCCGGATCGAACCGCCGGTATCGGTGCCCAGGGAGGCGGCGCACAGGTCGGCAGCCACCGCCGCCGCCGAACCGCCGCTGGAGCCGCCGCAAATATAGTCGCGATTCCAGGGGTTGCGGGGCACCGCCAGAGGACAGTTTTCATTGGCCGACCCCATGGCGAACTCATCCATGGTGCTTTTGCCGACAATCACCGCCCCGGCGGCCCGCAGCTTCTCGACCACCGTGGCATCATAGGGGGGAACGAAATTCTCCAGAATCCGCGAGCCGCAGGTGGTCCGCAGGCCCTTGGTGCAGAGCAGATCCTTAACCGCGATCGGCACCCCGCAGAGAGGCGGGGCGCCGCCGGCGGCCAACCGCTGATCGGCCGCCGCCGCCGCCGCCAAAGCGCCCTCGGCATCCACCGTAATGTAGGCGTTGATCCCAGCACCGATGGACTCAATGCGGGCCAAAACCGCCTGGGTGGCCTCCACGGCGGAGAGCTCCCGCCGGGCCAGCCGCCGGGCCAGTTCATGAATGGTCAAACGATAGCTCTCCATCTCAGATCACCTTGGGGACCACGAAAGCAGCCTCGGTGGCCAGGGGCGCGTTGGCCAGAGCTTCGGCCCGGGGCAGCGACGGGGTGACCTCATCCTCCCGAAAGGCGTTGACCACCGACAGGGCATGGGTCACCGGCGCCACATCGGTGGTGTCCAGCTCATTGAGTTTGTCCACGTACCGCAAAATCTCATCCAACTGCCCGGTCAGGGGGCCCACCTCATCGGCGGCAAGCTCCAGCCGGGCCAACCGGGCAACCTGCATCACCTGTTCTTCACTGATCCGCATCAATTACTCCCGTTTTGAATAATCTCGCAAAAAACCTTGACCACCTCGGGGTCAAACTGGCTGCCGGCGCAGCGCCGCATCTCCGCCAAGGCGTCGACGGGGTTGAGGTTGCTGCGATAACTGCGCTTGGAGGTCATGGCATCGTAGCTGTCGGCGGCGGTGATGATCTTGGTGAGAATATCAAGCTCATTGCCGCCGATTCCATCGGGATAGCCCTTACCGTCCAGGCGCTCGTGATGGTGGCGGACAATGGCCAGCTCCCGGCTCATGAAGGAGAGGGGCTTGAGAATGTTTTCCCCGATGACCGGGTGTTTGCGCATCATCTCCCACTCCTCCTCCGAGAGCGGGCCCGGCTTGCAGATATAGCTGATATCGATCACCAACTTGCCGATATCATGGACCTGGCAGGCCCGGGCCAGCGCCTCCCGTTCGCTGTCATCCAGCCCCATGGCCTCGGCGATCCGGCTGGCGTACTGGGTGACCCGCACCGTGTGGCCGGCGGTGTAGACATCCTTCTCCTCCAGGGCGGTCTGGAGACTGAGCATGGTATCCAGGGTGGTGATCTCCAGGTTATGGCTGTACTCCGAAAGCAGACGGTTTTTCTCCTCCAGCTCGAAGGTTTTCTCCAGCACCTGGCGCTCAAGGTCCTCCTTGTAGGCCCGCTCCCGGCGGACATACATCCGCTTCTCCACCGCCCGCTTGATCTTGATGTTGAACAGCTCAAGATCCTCGATGGGCTTGGTGATGAAGTCGTAGGCCCCCAGGTTGACCGCCTTGACCGCGTACTCCATGCTGCCGGCCCCGGTCAGGAAGATCACCGGGATACCCAGGTTGCGGGCATTGATCCGACGCAGGGCCTCAAAACCGTCCATTCCCGGCATGTTGATATCGAGAATGATCAGGTCAAGCTCGGGTTCCAGCAGACCCAGCACCTCCTTACCACTGGCGACGCTCACCACTTCGTAACCGAAAACAGTGAGAATTTTACTCACCGCCTCCCGCACGATGCTGTCGTCGTCGGCGATCAGGATCTTGACCCGGTTTGCAGGTTGTTTGGGCTCCAAACTTTAACCCCTCTAGTATCTCGTTTCAGCGGCTGTCACACCCTCCAACATGATGTTGGTGCCAGATCACCCCGGAATTGTCCAGTATTTTTTTGCCATTTCCCGAGCCTGCTCCAAGGCCCGCAAAGGTCCGGAGGCCCGGCGGAGGTTGGAAAAATCGGCCTCCGAGCGGGCCTGGTCGCCGGCCAGTTCTCCCAGGCAGGCCATCACTCCGCGCTCCATGATGGTTAGATCATAACCGCCCTCCAGCACCAGCACCAGCCGCCCGCCACACAATCCGGCAGCCAGCTCCCGCAGCACCCTGGTCAGATAGGCAAACCCCAACTCACTGACCATCATGGTGCCCAAGGGGTCGCCCCCATAGATATCAAAGCCCACCGAAACCATGATCAGCTCGGGCCGGTACTGTTCGGCCAGGGGGGTGAGCAGTTCGTTGAAGATCCGGGCGTAAGCGGCGTCATCCTGCCCCCCGGGCAGGGGCACATTGATGGTATAGCCCTCTCCCCGACCGCTGCCGGTTTCAGACCAGGCGCCGCTGCCCGGAAAATAGGGGTACTGGTGGGTGGAGAAGTAGAGCACCCGGTCGCTGTCATAGAAGGCATGCTGGGTTCCGTTGCCGTGGTGGAGGTCCCAGTCCACGATCAAAATCCGCTCCAGCCCCAGATTCCGCAGGGCGTGATGGGCGGCCACCGCGACATTGTTGAACAGGCAGAAGCCCCGGGTATGGTCATGCTCGGCATGATGCCCCGGCGGGCGCACCAGGGCGAAGGCGTTGGCCGCCTCTCCGGCCGTTACCAGATCCACCCCCTTGAGCGCCGCTCCGGCCGCCAGGCAAGCGGCCTCGTAGGAGCGGGCCGAGGTACAGGTGTCGGGATCAAGGCACTCAAAGGGGCGGCCGGCGGTGGCGGCCACCCGGGCGATATGGCTCCGGCTGTGGTTAAGGGCCAGTTGCTCTTCGCTGGCCGGGGCAAAGTCGGGAAAAAGCAGGCGCCGCCGCTGCTCCGGCCGGCTCAACTGCCGATAAACCCCGGCCAGCCGCTCCGGCGACTCCACATGCCCAGGTCCCGGATCGTGGGCCAGAAAAGCCTCGTGTTGGAGAACCGCCGTCGCAACCTTCATGCCCCAACTCCCCTTTTTTGTTCGTAACCTTCGTCCATGGGCAAGCCGGAACGGCGGGCCATGGCCACCGCCAACTGATCGCAGCGTTCATTAAGCGGATTGCCGGCGTGCCCCCGCACCCAGTGGAACGTGACCCGCAGTCGGGCCACCAGATCCAGCAACTGCCCCCAAAGGTCGGGGTTGACGGCGGGCTGGCGGTCGGCCTTGATCCACCCCCGCCGCCGCCACCCCTGGGCCCAGCCCCGGTTGATGCCATTGACCACATAGCTGGAATCGCTGTAAAGCCTCACCGGGCGGTCCCGATATTCCAGTTCCCGCAGGGCGACGATGCAGGCCATCAACTCCATGCGATTGTTGGTGGTCAGGCGAAAACCGCCGCTTAACTCCTTGCGCTCCCCGTTGTAAAGCTGCACCACCCCGTAGCCGCCGGGACCGGGATTGTTGATCGCCCCGCCGTCGGTGTAGATAAGCACCTCATCGGCGGCGCCCGGGTCGGGCAATTCTCCGCTCCCGCCGCCCTCCGTCCGGATCCTGGTTTTTGCGGCCCGCTTCGCCGGGCCCGGTGGGGGATCGGCCAGCCAGGCCGCGGCCTCGGCGTGGCTGGCGAAGCCCTTGAACCGGGCCCCGGCAAAACCCTCCACCTGGCGCTGGGCCTGGGGCCAGGCGGAGTAAATGCCCGGCACCCGGCCCGCCGCCACCGCGTAAAATTTTTTCTTGGTCGCCATGGGCCTATTTATAACGGGCTCTCTGTTTTTTGGCGAGCAGAACCGCCTATTTTCCCCAACAATAAAGATACCGGAACAACCATCAACGAACTGCTTAAATTGTTCAGCCGGTGGCATTAAAAAGAGCAGACACAAGGAGCCAAGGGACTAACAGCAATAGTTACCACTGAAAACTACGGTAAAAGAGGAGGAAATCACCGGCAGCAAGCAGTGAAATAGGCAAACCTTCGACTACCACGCCAGGCTATCCCCCGAAATTTAACGGAGAAAAAATTTTGGTTTAAATTTACATTTGGTCAGCGGTGCCATATTATGCGGCGATTCCGCCGCCGGGCAGCGGGAATCAGGCATCATCAATCAGAATAAGACGAAGC
>DSDS01000123.1 GCA_011048585.1 Desulfurivibrio alkaliphilus
GCGGTGACCGCCTATCACGCTGAACGGGGGGAATATCCGGAGAGCCTGGCACTGCTGGAGCCGGACTACCTGCCGGCCTTGCCGGAGTTCGCCCCCCCCTTTGAGTTGAGCTGGCAGCCCCCCGATTTACGCTTGCTGCGGGTCCACTGATCGGCCCCCGCCCCACCGGGCGCCTTTTCCCTTGACCCCGGCTGGTTCGGGTGCTATTTAGGGGGATTGCTTGCCGTGCCGTCGGGGCGTGGCGCAGTCTGGTAGCGCGCCTGCCTTGGGAGCAGGAGGCCGGAGGTTCGAATCCTCTCGCCCCGACCATTTTCCCCTTTTCTCCTCTTCCCCCTTTTCTCCGCTTTGGGTCGCGATCTGGTGGGCCTCTTCCTCCCGCAAATCCACGCCGCCGGCCACCCGCAGCGGCCAGCCCATAATGGCCGCCAGGGTGTGGCGGGTCAACCGCCGGTAAAAAGCGGGGTCAGTGGAAGTTGACATTTTTCACGTAACGGTCGTAGCTGCTCTGGTAGATCTCCGCCAGGGTGAGAAAGGCGGTGATGATCAGCGGCCCGTAGATAATCCCGAGGAAGCCGAAGGCGCTCAACCCGCCGATAATGCTAAGGAAAACCAGCAGGGTGTGCATCTTGACCCGGCTGCCCACCAGTTTGGGTTTGAGAAGATATTCGATGGTGATGGTGATCACCCCGTAGAGGGCCAGGATGATGAATGCCTCAGCCAGGCCGCCCTTGAATCCGAGCAAGAGGGCGGCGGGCACCAGGATCAGGCCGATGCCGAAGATGGGCAGAAAGGCCAGCACCGCCATGATCGACCCCCAAAGGACCGGCGGTCCCAGGGAGAAAACCACGAAGATGATCCCCCCCAGCACCCCCTGGATCAGGGCGCAGATCCCGTTGCCGATCAGCACCGCCCCGGTGATCTCGTCGAACTTGGCGAACAGGCGCCGCTTCTGGTCGTCGGGCAGGGGAGAGAGCCGCAGGATATAGTTCAGCAGCCGGTCATGCTCGATAAGCAGGAAGAAGATGGTCAGGATCATCAGGAAAAAACTGAAGAAGAACATCATGATGTTGGCGGCCCAGCTGCTGGCCTGGTTGTATAGGAACAATCCCACCACCCGGGCCAGCTCGGCCAGGGCTCGGCTGATGTTGTCCGGTTCCAGGGAAAAACCGAGCAGGGCGGCGGTCTCCTGGAGCCGCACGAAAAGGGGGCTTTCCTGGAAAGCCCGGAGTTTGAGGCCGAGGTTGGCCCCGGCTCCCCGCCCCCACTCATAGAGGTTCTGGGCCTCCTGGGCCAGGGCGAAGACAAAGAAAACCAGGGGAACAAAGACCAGCAGCACCACCAGGGTGCAGGTGAGCAGCGAGGCGAAAAAGTCGGGCAGCTTGCGGTTGAGCAGGTTGTAGATCGGTCGAAAGATGCTGGTCAGCAGATAGGAGAGGATCAGGATGGAGAGAAAGGGCCAGAGCAGGCGCCCCACCAGCAGGATGGAGATCAGAAAAAGGATCAGAAAGTAGCCCATCACCATGGGGGATGGCGGGTTTTCTTGCACGGAAATCACCTGCCCTGCGGTTTAAGGAGAGAGTCAGTCACCTACTCTACCTAATATCGAACTGCTCTGCCAAGCGAAATAAATTGTTTCAATGGTCCTGAAACTTCGTTATATTGCGCTCTATTTTTGATCCCCCGTCGGACCGGGGCATGACCTTTAAGGGAGCGGGTTGCACAATGGACATCAGAATGGAAACGGTACCGCCGGCCCAACGCAAGGCCAAGCCGGACGAAAAAGCGCTTGGTTTCGGGCGGATCTTTACCGACCACATGTTTGTTATGGCGTATACCGCCGACCGGGGCTGGCACGATCCCCACGTCCGTCCCTACGGCCACTTCTCCCTGGATCCGGCGGCCATGGTCCTCCACTACGGTCAGGCGATCTTCGAGGGGCTGAAGGCTTATCGGGGGGAAGATAATGGTATCCGTCTCTTCCGACCCCAGGCCAATCTGGAGCGGATGAACCGCTCCGCCACCCGGATGTGCATGCCCAGCTTGCCCCAGGATACCGCCCTGGCCGGACTCCAGGCCCTGATCAAAGTTGATTCCGACTGGGTACCCAGGGCCCAGGGAGCCACCCTTTATATCCGGCCGACCATGGTGGCCACCGAGGCCGGACTGGGAGTGCGCCCGGCCAAGGAGTATCTCTTCTTTATCATCCTGAGCCCGGTGGGGGCTTACTACCCCGAAGGGTTCAACCCGGTGAAGATCTTTGTCACCGACACTTACGTGCGGGCGGTGGCCGGTGGGGTGGGCGAGGCCAAAACCGCCGGCAACTACGCGGCCAGCATCATGGCGGCGGTGGAGGCCCAAAAGCAGGGATTCACCCAAGTGTTGTGGCTGGATGCCTGCGAGCGTCGCTATGTGGAGGAAGTGGGAACCATGAACATCTTCTTCGTGCTGGGCGACCGGATCGTCACCCCACCCCTTTCCGGCAGTATTCTGCCGGGGATCACCCGGGAATCGGTGCTGCAGCTGCTGGGCGATTGGGGCCTGGCCGTGGAGGAGCGGCCCATCACCATCGATGAGGTCCTGGCCGCCAACGAGCGGGGCGAGTTGCGCGAAGTCTTCGGCACCGGTACCGCCGCGGTAATTTCGCCGGTGGGTTCGCTCCACTACAAGGGGCAGGACTGTCTGATTAACGGTGGCAAGACCGGCGAGCTGGCCCAAAGATTGTTTAACGAGTTGACCGCCATCCAGTACGGCCGCAAGGCGGACCCCCACCAGTGGGTCCTTCGCCTGTAGCCGGCGCCGTTGCCACATCTATCTGGCCTGATTTTCTTTATTTTCTTTTATTGAAAATTTTTTTGGCGCCCGCTCTTGATTTTTGCAAAGGGCGTGCATAGTGTTTGCCGCGTCCGGTACTCGGCGCGCGGCGTCGGCTGCCGGCTTGTTATTCATGCAACTGATCACTTAATCATTAACCAGATCAACGTAAGACGGAGGTAGTCCATGAAAATTCGGCCATTGAATGATCGAATTCTGGTCAAGAGACTGGAGGAAGAGCAGAAAACCAAGGGTGGCATTATCATCCCCGACACCGCCAAGGAGAAGCCGGCGGAGGGCACGGTGGTCGCCGTGGGCAGCGGACGTCACAACGAAAAGGGCGAGCGGGTGCCGGTGGAGCTGAAGGCCGGAGACCGGGTGCTGTTTTCCAAGTACGGCGGCACCGAGGTGAAGATCGATGGCGAAGAGTTCCTGATCATGCGCGAGGATGACATTCTCGGCGTGGTGGAAAACTAAAAAGCAACCCAAGTTTCTGAAGGAGAAAAAGATATGGCATCAAAAGATCTGAAGTATGGCACCAAAGCCCGCGAATCGATTCTGCGGGGGGTAAACACTCTGGCCGACGCCGTCAAGGTTACCCTGGGACCCAAGGGTCGTAACGTCCTGATCGAAAAATCCTTCGGCGCCCCGGTAATCACCAAGGACGGTGTTTCGGTGGCCAAGGAGATCGAGATCAAGGACAAGTTCGAGAACATGGGCGCCCAGATGGTCAAGGAAGTCTCTTCCAAGACCAGCGACGTGGCTGGTGACGGCACCACCACCGCCACCATTCTGGCCCAGGCGATTTACACCGAAGGCTCCAAGCTGGTGGCCGCCGGCAACAACCCCATGGATATCAAGCGCGGCATCGATCTGGCCGTGGCCACCGTGGTGACCGAGCTGAAGAATATCGCCAAGCCCACCAAGGCCCAGAAGGAGATCGCCCAGGTCGGCACCATCTCCGCCAACAACGACGCCACCATCGGCAACATCATCGCCGAGGCCATGGACAAAGTGGGCAAGGAGGGAGTAATCACCGTCGAGGAAGCCAAGAGCATGGAGACCTCGCTGGATGTGGTCGAAGGGATGCAGTTTGATCGCGGCTACCTCTCCCCCTACTTCGTTACCGATCCCGAGAAGATGGAAGTCAACCTGGAAGATCCCTACATCCTGATCAACGAGAAGAAGATCAGCAACATGAAGGATATGCTGCCGGTGCTGGAGCAGATCGCCAAGATGAGCAAGCCTTTGGTGATCATCGCCGAGGATGTGGACGGCGAGGCCCTGGCCACCCTGGTGGTCAACAAGCTGCGCGGCACCCTCAACGTGGTGGCGGTCAAAGCTCCCGGGTTCGGCGACCGCCGCAAGGCGATGCTGGAGGATATCGCTATCCTCACCGGTGGTCAGGTGGTTTCCGAGGATATCGGGATCAAGCTGGAGAATATCACCATCGACGACCTGGGTCGGGCCAAGCGGGTGGTTTGTGACAAGGACAACACCACCATCGTGGACGGCGCTGGCGACAAGGGCAAGCTGGAGGGCCGGGTTAAGCAGATCCGGGCCCAGATCGAGGAGTCCAGCTCCGACTACGACCGCGAGAAGCTGCAGGAGCGCCTGGCCAAGCTGATCGGCGGGGTGGCGGTGATCAATGTCGGTGCTGCCACCGAGATCGAAATGAAGGAGAAGAAGGCCCGGGTGGAAGACGCCCTCAACGCCACCCGCGCGGCAGTGGAAGAGGGGATCGTGCCCGGCGGCGGGGTGGCTTATCTGCGCTGTCTCAAGTCTCTCAAGGAGCTGAAACTGCCCCATGAGCAGGAACTGGGCAAGAAGATCGTGGCCCGGGCCCTGGAAGAGCCGGTTCGCCAGATCGCCAACAACGCCGGCCTGGAAGGGTCGGTGATCGTTGAGCAGGTCAAGGGAATGAAGGACGCCAAGGGCTTCAACGCTGAAAACGAGAAGTTTGAGGATCTGCTGGAAGCCGGGGTTATCGATCCGGCCAAGGTAACCCGTTTTGCCCTGCAGAACGCGGCCAGTGTGGCCGGTTTGCTGCTGACCACCGAATGCATGATCGCCGAGCACCCGGAAGAGGATAAGGGTGCGGGTGGCGGCATGCCTGGCGGCATGGGCGGCATGGGCGGCATGGGTGGTATGGGCGGCATGATGTAAGAAGCCTTTTTTGCCGTCAAGACGTTTGACGCACCGGCCCCGGCGACACGGCTACCCTGCCTTGTCGCCGGGGCTTTTTTTTGCTGGTCGCCGTAAACTATTCTCGTCACGCCCTTGGCTCTGTGTCGGGGCGTTTTTTGGGCTATCTGAATTGTTGTAACCTCGTGTGACAAAAAGTGTCAGCACCTGACTTTTTTTGTCGTTTCAACGTGCTTTTTGTCTTACATTTTTTGCCACGCCAGAAACGCTGCTTGTTTCAACATCCCTGGATAACACCAAAAAAAGCAAAAATAATCAGGCATGGCACCTTTTTTGCTAACAAAATGGTGCCGCGGACAAGTGCTATTCCCAGCAAAGGGCATTATGGGGCTAAGCCCATCTGGGAAGAGTGGGGGAA
>DSDS01000101.1 GCA_011048585.1 Desulfurivibrio alkaliphilus
A
Organism: Desulfurivibrio alkaliphilus; assembly: GCA_011048585.1. GTDB lineage: Bacteria > Desulfobacterota > Desulfobulbia > Desulfobulbales > Desulfurivibrionaceae > Desulfurivibrio > Desulfurivibrio alkaliphilus_A. Next base: position 2 of record DSDS01000101.1, read on the forward strand.
CACAAGATCGTCTGCCTGGAGTGTGGCGAGGAGTTCAAGATGATCTCCCCCAAGCACCTTAAGTCCCATGGACTTACCAGGCGCGAATATCGTAAGAAGTGGGGTTTGCCCCTGCGCCAGGCCTTATGCGCCAAGGAGTTATCCGATCGCCGCAAAAAGGCGGGTAAGGCTCGCGGCTTGCCCGAGAACCTGCGTAAGTCCATCGCCGAGCGCTCCGGCAAGAGCAAACCCAAGAGAGCCCCCCGGGTAGCCGGCAAAAAAGCATAAGCTTCATTATTATGATAGGTATTTTTGATTCCGGGGTGGGGGGAATGACGGTGGCCCGGGCTATCGAACAGGCCCTGCCGGATTACCGGTTGGTCTATTTCGGGGATCTGGCCCGCACCCCATACGGCTCCAAAAGCCCCGATACCATCTCCCGCTACTCCTGTCAGAACGTGGATTTTCTCCTGGCCCGGGGGGCCAGGCTGATTGTGGTCGCCTGCAACTCGGCGGCCAGTGTCGGGGCGGAGCGTCTGCGGGCCACCTATGATCTGCCCATCTTCGAGGTGATCGGCCCGGCGGTGGCGCAGGCGGTGCGATTCAGCTCCGGAGGGCGGGTCGGGGTGATCGGCACCCGGGCCACCATCCGCAGTGGGGTCTATGAGCGGCTGATTCGGGGGCAGCGGGATCACTTTCAGGTTTTTTCCGCCCCCTGCCCATTGCTGGTTCCCCTGGTGGAAGAGGGCTGGCTCGATAAGCGGGAGACCAAGATGATTCTGCGCCGCTATCTGGCTCCCTTAAAGCAGCAGCAGGTGGATACCCTGGTGCTGGGCTGTACCCACTATCCCCTGCTCAAGGAGCTGATTCAGCGTCGAATCGGGAATCGGGTCAAGGTGATCGACTCCTCCCGGGCCCTGGCCGCCGATCTGCGGCACTTTCTGGACGCCAACCCGAAGGTGGCCCAAACCCTGAGCCGTCGCGGCGAGGGGGAAAACCTCTACTATGTGTCGGACGTTACCGAAGCGGCGGCCCAGATCGCCCGCCGTATTTTCGGCCGGAGCATGGAGTTGCGGCCGGCCGACGATACCGGCGATCAATAAATGGAAGGCAGATGAACCAGAAAGTCAGCTTTTATCTCCGTTGTCGCTGGTCCGGATCCCGGTTGGCCTTGTTGTTGGCCCTGTTGTTGCTGCTGGCCCCGGGTCCGGCCCCGGCCGCCGGCGGTCCCGCCGAGCTGGAAGGGGTGGCCCGGCAACTACAGGAAACTTATAATCGGACCGGCAGTTTCCGGGCCCAGTTCCGGCAGCTGACCACTCTGCCGATGGGGGGGCGGCAGCGGGAGGGAGCGGGCACGGTGATCTTTCGCAAGCCCCACCAGATGCGCTGGGAATACGATCTCCCCGACCATCAGGTCCTGGTCAGCGACGGCCGCCAGGTGCGTCTCTATTTCGCCGCCAGCCGCCAGATGATGCTGCGGGATGTGGCTGATTACCTGGAGAGTGACGTCACCTACGCCTTTTTCTCCGGCACCGGTGATCTGCTGCGCGATTTCAGCGTCGAGGAGATTCCGGCCGCCGAGGTCCGTCCCGGCCGGGGTCATCTCCTGCGCCTGGTGCCCCGCGAACTGCACCCCCAGGTGGAGTACCTTGATCTGGAGGCCGACCGGGACAGCTTTCTGATCCGCCGCCTGGAGATCGTCGACCACTTCGGCAGCGTCACCACCCTGAATTTCTCCCGGATCGAACTCGACCCGGAACTGCCCCCCGATTTTTATCGCTTCACCCCGCCTGACGGTACCGAAATCCTCGGTCAGTAAACCGCGTTTTGTTTGGAAAAGGAGTTTGTTGAGATGCGCATTGCCATTATGTCGGATACCCACGACCAGATCGCCAACCTGCGGGCGGCGGTAACCTATTGCAACGCCTACCAGGTGGGGATGATCATCCATTGCGGAGACCTGGTTTCCCCCTTCATGCTGGATGAGTTGGCCCGATTTGGCGGGCCGGTGCATCTGGTTTACGGCAACAACCCCGGTGACAAGCACCTGATCGCCCAGTCTTGCGGAACCAGGTTTCCCGCCCTTACCCATCACGGTGATTTCGGGGCGGTGGAGGCCGCCGGCCTGAAGTTCGCCTTCACCCACTATCCCCAGTTGGCCCGGGGCCTGGCGGCGCCGGGCAATTTCGATGTGGTCTGCTGCGGCCATAACCATCGCTATCAGGTGGAGCGGATCGGTCCGACCCTGCTGATCAATCCCGGCGAACTGCTGGGCAAGGACGACCAGCCCGGTTTTGCCATTCTGGACGCCGGCAGCATGCGGGTTGAGCGGGTGGAGATCGGCGCTCCTTTTTCAGTCGACTGAGGGTGGGAGCTGCCGCCGCCTGATCTCGGCAAGCATGATTCCGGTCGCCACCGAGACGTTGAGGGACTCCACGCCGGCGGCCAGGGGGATGGAGATCAGGAAGTCGCAGTGGCGGCGGAGCAGGGGGCGGATTCCCTTCTGCTCGTTGCCCACCACCAGGCAGATGGGGCCGTTGAAGTCGGTTTGGTAGATGGTGGCCGGGGCGTCGCCGGCGGCGCCGTAGATCCAGAAACCCTGCTCCTTGAGCTTGCGCAGGGAATCGGCCAGATTGGTTACCTGGCAGATCTCCACCAGAGGCAGGGTGCCGGCGGCCGCCTTCATCACCGTGCCGGTGATGGGGGCGCTGCGATCCTTGGGGATGATCACGCCGTTGACCCCGAAGGCGGCGGCGGAGCGGATCACCGCCCCCAGATTGTGCGGGTCCTGCAAGGAATCCAGCATCAGCAGCAGGGGGAGGTCGCTGGTTCGGGCCAGGAGCTCCCCCAGGGATAGGGGGGGCGGAGTCCTGACCAGGGCCGCCACCCCCTGGTGGGCCGTGGTCTCGGCCTGTTCCGGCGGCAGGCCCTGCTCGACCCGGATCCGGTGGCGGTCGGCCAGTTCACCGATGCTCCGCGCCTTGGCGTCATCCCGCTTTTGAGCCAGGAAAATGGTCAGGATCAGGTTGGGACGGCGACGCAGCAATTCACTCACCGGATGAACGCCCCAGATCATGGTGGTGCCGGCGGGGTCGTCAACCACCGGTTCACTTCTGCTTCGGCGTTGCTTTTTCATCCTGCGCCTCCGACCCCCGAGCCCTGATAGGAGGGCAGGGGGCGGCCGTCGGGCCCGCGCCGCCGCCGGCAGCGCTCGGCGATGATGATCGCCCGGAGCAGGGCCTCCGCTTCCGCCAGCTGGTCATTAATGACCAGGTAGTCGTACCAGGATGCCTCGGCCATCTCCCGGCGGGCGTTTTCCAGCCGCAGGGCGATCACCTCGGGTTGATCGGTGTTGCGGCCCCGGAGCCGCTGTTCCAAAACGGCGGGGGAGGGGGGGGCGATGAAGAGAAAGACGGCGGCAATCTCACGCAGGTCGCGGATCTGGCGGGCCCCCTGGACATCGATATCGAGGAAAATATCCTCGCCCCGGTCCAGGGTCGCCTGGACCGCCCGGCGGCTGGTACCGTAAAAGTTGCCGTGCACCTCGGCCCACTCCAGGAAATCCTGCTGTTCCCGCATCCGGTCGAAGGTCGCCCGGTCCACGAAATGGTAATCCACGCCGTCCTGTTCGCCGGCTCGGGGAGCCCTGGTGGTGTGGGAAACCGAAAATCCGGCCCGGGGAGTGACGGCTAGAATACGTTTCAGCAAGGTGGTTTTGCCCGCCCCCGAGGGGGCGGAGACGACAAAGAGGCAGCCCCGGCTCATGGCTTGATCTCCCTGATGGGCGGTTCCTCTTCGCCCTTGCCGCGGGATTCGGCTCCAGCGGCATAGCGCAGGGTGATGGTTTCCGGCTGAACCGAGGAGAGGATCAGGTGGTTGCTGTCCAGGATGATGATCGAGCGGGTTCGCCGCCCCTCGGTCACGTCGATCAGCCTTTTCTGCTCCCTGGCCTCGTCCCGCAGCTTCTTCATCGGCGAGGATTTGGGGTTGACCACCGCCAGCACCCGCCCGGCCGCCACCGCGTTGCCGAACCCCACATTGATCATTCTTTGATCCATACCGTTGCTCTCCCCCTCACTCCAGGTTCTGGACCTGTTCGCGCATCTTTTCCACTTCGTTTTTCAACTCCACGCTGAGGTGGGCCACCCGCGAGTCGCTGATCTTGGAGGCGATGGTGTTGATCTCCCGGAAAAATTCCTGGAGCAGAAAATCCAGCCGCCGGCCGGTGGGTTCATCCGCCTCCAGAAAGGAGGCGAATTGGTCGAGGTGGCTGGCCAGCCGGACCATCTCTTCGCTGATATCGCTGCGGTCGGCCAGCAAAGCCACCTCCTGGGCCAGACGCCACGGGTCCAGGTCGACCCCGTTGAGCAGATTCTCCAGCCGTTCCCGCAACTTGTCCTGCCGCCGTTGGGTCAGGGCGGGAAGATCGCTCTCCAGTTGGTGCAGCACCTGGCGAATTCTGGCCAGCCGGGCCAGCAGCTCCCGCTTGGTGGCCTCCCCTTCGCTCTCCCGCATCACCCCGGTGTTTGTCAGGGCGGCGCCCAAAGCCGCCCGGATCAACGGCCAGGCGGCTTCGGGCTCTTCCGCCCGCTCCTCCACCGGGCTGAGAACTCCGGGCAGCTCCCGCAGCATGGCCAAATCAGGGCGGCCGGTCAGGTTTAACTCGTCCCGCAACTGCTCAAGCCCACGCAGATATTCCCGGGCCAGGGGCAGGTTGACCGCCAGCGAGGGGCCTGCGGCTTGTCCCGTCAGGTAAAGGGAGACCTCCACATGGCCCCGGCTGTAGGCGCCGGCCACCTCCCGTTTGATCGTCTCTTCCAGGGGGGCGTACTGACGGGGCAGGCGGACCTTGATATCACGGTAGCGATGGTTGAGCGAACGCACCTCCGCAGTCCAGGTGCGTTCCTGGTCCACGGCTTCGCCGCGGCCGAATGCGGTCATGCTGCGGGGATAACTCATCGATAATAACCAGGGTTGGGTTGGTTGGAGTCGCATGAAACAGGGGGTAAGCCAGTCACTATATACCTCGCCGCGCCGCTTGGCAAGAATCTCTTGGAGTTGATCTCCTGAAGGGGGAGGGCCTGATTGTCGCCGCGGGGTTGCTTTTTGGGGCGATATGTGAGACTAAATCCATGGATGTTTGCAGTGATGTCCGGTTAGAGATTTGCGTGCAGTTTTCTCATTTTTCTTTGGGCCTTGTCCCCCCATCGTCGTGCGCTGGGGGGTTTGCTACTGGGGGCTTGCAACGCCTCGTTGCGGATCTGGTTTCTCAGTTGCCGAACACGACGAATAAAGACCGGTTCCCCATGCTGTTCCTGGCAGTAAATCGCCAGCAGCAGGTAGGTGATTAGGCCGGACAG
>DSDS01000025.1 GCA_011048585.1 Desulfurivibrio alkaliphilus
GCGAGGGGAACCCCACCCCGATTCACCAAGGCTGAACCGGTAAAAAAAGATACCCGCAATTTTCACCATTGACAAGGACAGGATTGCCCCCTACATCGAAAAATCGTTGAATAACCAGGTGTTTTCCGTTATAAGGAACTGGACGATTGACCAGTTTGTCCGCCCAGCTTATCCCGCCGCCTCAACCATATTTTTACCAGGAACCCAGTGCAAACGGCCACCGCTGCCCCCCACCCCCCCGAATCTCCGGACATCCACCGCATCCAACTGGAGAACCGCGAGATCATTCTTCTGGGCACCGCCCATGTTTCCCGCGAATCGGTGCAACTGGTGCGGCAGGTAATTGCCGTTGAGCTGCCGGACGGAGTCTGCGTCGAGCTGGACCAGAAACGGTATGATTCCCTGGCCAACCGCAAGAGCTGGGAGCTCCTCGACCTCCGGGAGATCCTGCGCCGGCGCCAGCTCGCCACCCTGCTGATCAATCTGCTGCTGGCCTCCTATCAAAAGCGGCTGGGGGACAAGCTGGGGGTCCGGCCGGGCAGTGAACTGATCGCCGCGGCGGAAACCGCCGAAAAGCTGGCAATTCCGGTGGCCCTCTGCGACCGCGATGTCCGCGTCACCATGCGCCGGGCCTGGCGGGCCACCCCCTGGCATCGCAAGGTTATGTTGCTGGGCGCGCTGCTGGCCGGAATGTTCGATCGCAGCGAAATCAGCGAGGAGAGCCTGCGGGAACTGCGCGATTCCGACCTGCTTTCAGAGCTGCTGGACCAGCTGGGCCGTGACCTTCCCGAACTCAAGGTGGTGCTGATCGACGAACGCGACACCTTCCTGGCCGAAAAGATCAAGCAAACCCCCGGCGACAAGCTGGTGGCGGTGGTCGGAGCCGGCCATGTGGCCGGTATCAAAAAGGCTCTGGGCCAGGAGCAGCGCCACCGCCTGCCGGAGATCAGCACCATCCCCCCGGTCTCCCCGGCCTGGAAAATCCTGGCCTGGGTGGTCCCGGTGCTGATTTTGGGCTCTTTGGGCTACATTGCCATCAGCAAGGGGATGACGGTGGCCGGCCAGAACCTGCTCTACTGGATTCTGGCCAACGGCATCCCCGCCTCCCTGGGGGCGGCCCTGGCCCTGGCCCACCCGTTGACCATTGTCGGCGCCTTTGTCGCCGCCCCGATGACCAGCCTGACCCCGGTGATCGGAGCCGGTTATGTCACCGCCTTTCTCCAGGCGATGCTACGGCCGCCGCTGGTTACCGAATTTGAACGAGTACTCGAGGATATGAACACCCTGGGGGGGTGGTGGCGAAACCGCTTGCTGCGGATCTTTTTGGCATTTATTCTGCCGAGCCTGGGCAGCATGATCGGCACCTGGATCGGCGGCTACGAGATTATCTCCAACATTTTCTGATTGTTACAGCCCATTTCGGAATGATCCGGAGGGCACCATCTTTCACCACGGGATATACAAGCGATGAAGCAGGAAAAATATTATCTGAGCGGCAAACAAGCCCTGGAACTGCGCGGCCAGGGACACCACCTGAAACCCACGGCCATGGTCGGCCGGGAAGGGGTAACTCCGGCGGTGCTGGAGGCCCTGACGGCGGTGCTGGCCGCCCATGAACTGGTCAAGGTCAAGGTCCAGGAGGGTTCCCCCCTGGAGACGGCGGCGGCGGCGGAGAAGCTGGCGGCGGGGAGCAAGGCGAAAATCGTCCAGGTCATCGGCCATATCGTTTTGCTCTATCGCCCCAAGCCTCCGGAGCAGGAGAAATCGGCCCCGCCCACCGGGGCGCCCTGCCGTTTGGGCCGGTGCGCCAAACCGCGGGGCGGCGGCGTCCGTCAGCAGAGAGCCAAACCGGCAACCCCCAAAATTGGCCGCCCCTCCAGGGGCACAGCCGTAAAGGGGGCGACCCGACGCCCTCAGGGTCGCTCCTCCGGCAAGAGATGAGCAGGGATCGGCTTTTCCAGGAGGCGGCCAGCACCGGCGATTTCCGCTTCAGCGAAAGAGTGGCTGAAGTGTTCGACGATATGCTGGTCCGCTCGGTCCCCAATTACCAGCAGGTGATTGAAATGAGCGCCCTGCTCCTGGATCGGCTGTTGCGCCCCGGCGACCGGCTTTACGACCTGGGCTGTTCCACCGGCAACACCCTGCTCCACCTGGCCCGCCGCCTCAAGACCCCCGAACTGACCCTGATCGGCCTAGACAACTCCCCGGCCATGATCGCCAAGGCCACCCGCAAGGCGGAAAACTACTCCCTGAAGGGGCAGGTGGAATTTGTCGAGGCGGACATCACCACTTTCCCCTGCCAGCCGGCGGGGGGCATCCTGCTCAACTACACCATGCAGTTTCTCCGGCCCCTGCAGCGGGCCGAGTTCATAAGCCGCCTGCACCGGCATCTGCGCCCCGGCGGCGTCCTGATCCTGAGTGAAAAGATTATCTCCCACGACCCGGAGATCAACCGCCACTTCATCGATTTTCACTTCGATTTCAAACGGGCCCGGGGCTATTCGGAGATTGAGATCAGCAAAAAGCGGGAGGCCCTGGAAAACGTGTTGATCCCCTTCTCCCCCGCGGAAAACCGCCAGCTTCTGCAGCAGGCCGGCTTTAAGCGGGTGGAAAGCTTTTTCCAGTGGTTTAACTTCACATCCTGGGTGGCGATCAAGGAAGAGCGGCAATGAGTGGGGAGAGGGAGGAAAGGGACTATCTAAAACGGCTGCCCAAGGCCGATGGCGCCACGGTCCGCCGCCTGCGGGAGGAACACGACCGGCGGCAATTGCTGCCCAAGAAAGGTTTTCTCCGCTTCCGGAAACCCTGGCAGGCGATTTGCGGCCTACCGGTGGCCTCGCACTGCGATTTCAGCGGCGACAGCGTGCTGATCGGCCGGCCCGAAGAGATTGACGCAGAGCAACGCCATACGCTGCACCGTGCTCTGCGGGCCTTTATGCCCTGGCGCAAGGGTCCTTTCTCCCTGTTTGGAATCGAAATCGACGCCGAATGGCAAAGTTTTCGCAAGTGGCAGCGGCTACTACCGGCCCTACCCGAGCTGGCCGGTCGGGTGGTGGCCGATATCGGCTGCAACAACGGCTACTACATGTTCAAAATGCTGCCTCACCGGCCCGCCCTGGTGGTCGGCTTTGAACCGATGCTGCAACACCTCTACTGCTTCAAGGCCCTCAGGCACCTGGCCGGCTGCCGGGAACTGGAGATCGAACCCCTGGGGGTGGAGCAGATCACCCTCTACCCCCAATCATTCGACGTAATTTTTCTGATGGGAGTGATCTACCATCGCCCCTCGCCACTGACCGTCCTGCGGGAGGTGTTCGCCGCCCTGAAACCCGGCGGCACCCTGATCCTGGAATCCCTGGCGATTCCGGGGGAAGATCCGGTGGCCCTCTGCCCCGCCGCCACCTACGCCAAGGCGCCGGGGGTCTACTTCATCCCCACCGTCGCCTGCCTGCTTAACTGGCTGCAACGGGCGAAATTCAAACAGGTCGAGCTGGTCAGCAACCAGGCCATGGATCCCACCGAACAACGTCGGACCCCCTGGATGACCTTCGAGTCCTACGCCGATTTCATCGATCCGCTTAATCCCGCCCGGACCATCGAGGGCTATCCCGCCCCCCTGCGGGTCATCCTCAAGGCTTCCTGACCAGATTCCCGCCCTGAGGCCGCTTAAAGTTTGGCCACCGCCTTCATCTTGCGGCCGGCCAGGGCCTCATTGACGTTGATGATATGGTCGCCGATCTTCTCCAATCGGTTGAGTAGATCAAGATACATCACCCCAATCCGGGACGGATAGACCCCCTGCTCCAAGCGGCCGTAATGACGGTCGCGCAGACAATCCCGCAGGTTGTTGATCCGCTCCTCCAGCTCCACCGCCTTTTTCAGGTCCACCACGGCAGTGGTTCCCTTGAGGTTCTGAGCCATGAAGACCAGGGCGTCGTGGACGGCATGGAGCATCTCCTGCAACTCATCCATTACATCTTCGGGCACCTTAAGGTCGTCCAGCAGAACCCGCTCGTAGGTTCTCGACATTTCGTAATAGATATCCCCCAGCCGCTCCAGGTCGTGGATCATGTTCTGCATGTAGCGGATCTGGTTGATGGAGGCCAGGCTCAGGTTGGCGTTTTCCAGAATCTGCACCAGATATTCGGCGATCTCCAGCTCCATCCGGTCGGTGGCCTGCTCCCGCTCCTGAATCTTTTCCAGAAATTTCTTCTGTTTTTGGGGATCCTTGAACAGCAGGCCGGTAAAGGCGTAGTGCATCTTGACGATGATCGCGGCGAAATGCTGGATCTCCTTCTGGGCCTGCTCCAGGGAGAGTTCCGCCGACGACATCAGGCCCGAATGAATATAGCGCAGGCGGTAGCCTTCCCGCTCGCCGCCCCGCTCCGGTTGAATTTTCTCCACCAGCCGGACCATCAGGGGCACAAAACCGAAAAGCAGGATTACATTGAAGACGTTGAAGGAGGTGTGAAACAGGGAGAGAGCCAGGGTGGCGTTGGTCCGGGCCGCCGGGTCATCGGTGAGTACCGAGGTGCCGACGGAGGAGACCGACTGCATCACCCAGTCAATCCCCAGCAGAAAAGGGGTCATGACCAGCAGCATCCAGCAGACCCCGAACACATTGAACATGAAGTGAAAGCGGGCCGCCCGCTTGGCCTGGGTGTTGCCAATCAGGGCTGCGATATTGGCGGTCACCGTGGTTCCGACATTTTCGCCCAAGACCATGGCGGCGGCTATGGGAAAGGAGATCCAGCCCTGGGAGAGCATGACCAGGGTGATGGCGGTGGCGGCCGAGGAGGACTGGGTCAACAGGGTCAGAACGGTACCAACCAGGACAAAAAGCAGGGTGGAGGCGAAACCGAAATCGGTGAAACGATCCAGGAAGGCGAACATCTCGGGATTGTCCTGGATACTGGGCACCGAGCCCTTGATGAAATCGAGCCCGATGAAAAGAATGCCGAAGCCAATCATCGCTTCGGCCAGGTTGCGCAGCCTTTGATTGCTGACAAACAGGAAGGGAAAGAAGATGCCGATCATCCCGACGGCAATCGGAGTGATCTGGAATTTAAAACCGAAGAGGGCAACCATCCAGGCGGTGACCGTGGTGCCGATATTGGCACCCATGATCACCCCGGTTGATTCGACAAAGGTCAGCAGGCCGGCATTGACAAAGCCCACCACCATCACCGTGGTGGTGGAGGAGGATTGGGTAATGGCGGTGGTTCCGAAACCGGTGACGATGCCGGTCACCCGGTTGCGGGTCATTCCCTTGAGAATCGCCCGCAGCTTGCCGCCGGCCACC
>DSDS01000051.1 GCA_011048585.1 Desulfurivibrio alkaliphilus
ATCTCGGTTTTTGAGAAAATCCAGATTTCATGCGCCTTGCGGCCGGTCGTCAACAAAACCACGCCGCCCCCCTATGTGTAAACAGTTGAATTTATTTGAAATCTAACCGGACACTAGTGACATGAAAAGGGTTTTTGATAAGGCCGGGGTCAACAACAAGAATGATCTGCTGCGCGAAATAAACAAGGGGGAGGATGCCGCTCGACATCCTCCCCCTTGACCTGATCGGTTTTGATTTAGCGTGGGTTAACGACGCAACAGCCCGCTGATCCCATCGCCAGGCTTATTCCGGCCTCCTTGCGGTTGCTCACTGGCAAAGGCAGAGGTTGACAGGAACTGAGGTGTTTCATCCCAATCCCAATTTTCCTCCAGCCAGGAGTAGGCCCACAGTATCCGGTTACTGCTCAGTTCCGGGTGATCCCCCTGAATGTATAGGTGGCAACCAGGTGATCGTAGCCGCTGACGGCGTCAAAGTCACCGGCTTCAATCCCGGCATCATGGGGCGGCACGGTAAAATCGACCCAATCGGCGATCTCTTGCGGCAGGTCGGGAACGCTCCAAACCCCCGAAGCGGCCGGGGCCATGGCAGCGGTCCAGCTCCACTCATACGCGTATACCACTACTTCCACATAATCCACCGCGTCAGCCTCTCCCTGCAGCTGCCAGGTGAAGCGCTTGTCGTCCAAGTGATAACTCAGGTCAGCCAGATTGAACCCGGCCACCGGGATATGAAGGCTGGCGGGAACCGCCGACTGATTCAGAACCGTGCGCCAGTCGTTGCCGTCCTCACCCATTCTGCCCTCGGCCTTGATTGAATAGGAGTCGGCGGGAAAGGCAGCGGCCCAGGTCAGAGTACCCATATCCGCGGGCAGGCCATAATAGCGATTAAGCCCCACCTCGGCGTTGCCTCGCCAGCCGTAAATATACAGGCCATAGAGAGCACTATCGGCGATCCAATCCAGCCGCGCGGGAAGACGATCCACCGTAACCGTATAGGGAGCGTCCGCAGGATCCTGGTCCAGCAGGTAACCGTCCGGATCATGGGCCACGGCCTGAAAAGCCACAAGAGTACCGGCATCCACCACCAGACCGGGATTAGCCTGGAGATCGTCGATCACCGGGGCCTGGTTGGGAATGATAAAATCAGCCGTGGCCGGCGACTCACCCACCGCGACTTCCTGGCTGGGGGCCCCTACCACCGCCACCAGCACCGTGCCCTGGGGAACCTTCAGCTCATAATTCCCGGCGGCATCGGTAATGGCCGTTACCCCCAGGTTGGTCCGGACCCGGATCCCAACCGCCGGCGACCCCGAATCCTCATAGCTGACCGAGCCCTGGATCCGGCCGTCATAGGCCATAACCAGCTTGTTGCCAAGAAGCAGCCAGTTTTCCGGATTGGTGTTGCGAATGGTGCTGCCGTCGGCGGTGGGTACATAAATCTCGTTGCTTGTTTCATCCCCTTCTGCCGCATCGGTCACCTTATAGGTTCTGCTGAAGGAACCCAGGCGGCCATGGACCGTGATCCTTTCGGGCTCGTTTTCATCCTCCGAACGCTTCACGGTCATGCAGGCCCTGCCATCACTGCCGGTGGTGGCATAGGTGGAGCTCTGAAAAGTAACCCCCCGGGCCTCCACCTGGACATTGGCCACGGGTTCATCTTCCTCTCAGGTGGCGGGCGTAAGCTCGAGCGTAACAAACCCCATTATCATCTTCGAAAATAAGGGCATGGGAAAAGCCATCCGCCTGAATCGATTTTTCCCGTTCCGGGTGTTCTTCGGGGAAGGCGTGTTCCTGAACCAAGATCCCTTTCTCCTCGTCAAAAGACCACCACTCAATGTAGTCGTCGGGGCTGTAACGGCTTTGCAGGTCGTCGGGCAAACGCATCTCCACCCGCAACCACTCGCCGTTAAAGGTTTCGATCTGCTGGTCGCCTTTGGTAATGGCGATATCGGTAAAGACCACGCTCTCCAGCAGGATGTCGGCATCGGCGGCATCCACCTGATCGCTGTTTTCGGGGTCATCGGAACGGCCCGCCATGAAATCGCCGGGGAATGACTGGCGCCCTTCTTCGCTGGTGGGATCGCCATAGTAGGCGCTCACCTCGATGGTGCCCTCATCCCCAATGGCATTCCGCAGGTTGCCGATGGTCATCTTGTGCTGCCCACCGCCGTTATCCGTCACCTCCAGTTCATCGCTAACCGACAGGACACGGATCACAAGTCAACCCATGGTCATACCTTACTTTTTTCTGTCGACCTGTTGTCAACCTTAACCAAAAAACAGCAGGATAAAGAAGTGGGGCCGACTTGAACAAAAGCTCATTTTTCCAGGCGAACCTGCCCCTGGCGGTCGCGCACCGTGATGCGATCGTAATCGCCGCCGGGGATCCGCAACAGCAAGCAGGGGCTGGTCAGGGCCTGGGTTTGGGCCAGGCCGGGGGGCGGCTCCTGCCAATCTACCCGTAGCTCCAACCGGCCCTCCCCCAGGGAGGCGGTGGGCTCCACCAGGGCCAAGCCATAGCCGCCGGTGGGCCGCTGACCCATTTCGATCAGCAGGGCCCGGTGGTGGTCAAAATCCAGCCGCGGCGCCTGGGGCGGCGGCTCCCCCAGGCTTGCCAATCGGGCATAAAAGCGGTCCAGTTGCGCCTGCCGTTCCATCAGGGTAAGGGCGGGGGCGGCGGAGCGCCCGCACTGCGGCCCCGCGAACAGCACCTCAACGCCCAACGGTTCCCTGGGCACGGCGCTGCAGGCGGAGAGCATTGCCCCCCCGCCAGCAACACCAGGACGATTAATGTTTTCATCTCTAACGCCCCAACTGTTTGAACGGCGCCGGAGTGCGGGAAAAACCGCGCCGATCGGGCAGCAGGCCGGCGGCCCCGATATTGAAGCCGTAACTGCTGACGAAATTGACTCCGCCGACATCGCCCGCGACCACCACCTCACCGGGGGCGGAAAGGGTGGGCCAGGAGCCGCAGGATTCACCGGCGTCGCAGATAAAGTCATCGTTGTTGGCATCGGAACCGGCAAAGAGCAGGTAGCGACCAGCCGGGACCCCGCTGAACTGGAACCCGTAAACCCCCTCGTCATTGTCGGCGCTGACGGTCTGGACGGTTTCCATGGTGGCGGGGTCGACCAGGACGATCCACTGGAAGCCGGTGTTGGCGTTCAGATCCACCTCGGACTCGGGCACCTGCATGATCACCGGGACAGTGACGGTGTTGACGCTGGAGGTGGCGGTGATGGCGGCGCTGTAGCTGCCGGGAAGCAAATAGGCGCGGTCAATCGTGACCTTGTATCGCCCCAGGCCTTCGTCATCCACACTGTCCTTGGCAACCGTCAGCCAATCGGCGTTGTCGGTCACCGCGACATCGGTCAGGGCGGCGGTGCCGCCGTTGCGCAGTTGCAGGGTCAAGCTGTTCTGGTCGGTGGAAAAGTTGAGGCTGGCGGGGTTGGCCAGGAGCAGCGCCGGGGTATCCGGGGGATCCGGGGTATTCGGGGCGGCCTGAACCGCCTTCGCGGCATCGATCAGGCCGTAGCCATAGATCTCCGGATCGCCGAGATCCTCGGTGAGCGTGCCCGCCTCCAGCAATCCATCGACATCATCCGGGGTCAGTTTGGAATTTACCTCCTTCATCAGAGCCAGCACCCCCGCGACATGGGGCGCGGCCATGGAGGTGCCCTGCTGGAAATTGTACCCCATTTTGATGGTGCCGGACCCATCATCGCCGACGGTGGAGAGTACCCCGTCACCGTAGCCGTTGCCGTTGACATCGCGGGAGATATCGCCGCCGGGAGCGGCCACGTCGATTTTGGAGCCGAAGTTGGAGTAAGGCGCCCGCTGCTTGTTGATATCCACCGCGCTGACCGAAATCACCCCGTTGTAGGAGGCCGGATAACTGGGAACCGAGCTGTTCTCGTTGCCGGCGGCCGCCACGATAATCACACCCTTTTTGCGGACCTGGGTGTAGACGTCCTGCTCGGAGGACGAAGCTCCGCCGCCGCCCAGGCTGAGGTTGATGATGTCGGCCCGTCTTTCAAGCAATTCACCGGTAGCGTCGTTTTCCAGACCGGCGGCAAAGAGGATAGCCTGCTGGATATCGTAGCTCGACCCGCCGAAACGACCCAGCACCCGCAGGGGCATGATCTGAGCGCCCCAGGCCACCCCGGCCACCCCTGTTTCATTGTTGCTGCGGGCGGCGACGATGCCGGCCACGTGGGTGCCGTGGAAAGAGCTGCGGCCATCGGGAAGGATCCAGTCACCGGGGTCGTCGGGGTCGGGGTTGATCCCATCCTCATCCCCCGCGTTGGTCGGATCGGAGATAAAATCGTAACCGTCAACCAGTTGCTCTTTCAGATCGGGATGATTAAGCAGCACCCCGGTGTCGACCACCGCCACGATCACCCCGCTCCCCGTACTTTTTGCCCAGGCCGCCGGCAGGTTGATCTGGGGATAGTGCCATTGGTAGCTGTAAAAGGGGTCGTTGGGAACGAGCAGGGCCCGGCGGATATAGTTAAGATCGGCGGAGGCCACCTCGGGCCGAGTCCGCAGGGCCCGGACCGCGGCCACGGTTTCCAGCCGGGCCTGCTGCTCGGATGAGAGCTCGATCCCGTGCCGCTTCAGGGCCTGCCCCGGGACCTTGCTCACCCCCAGGGCGGCCAGGGCCGAGGCACGCTCAGTCGCATCGCCCAAACTCAGCAGCATATTGCGGCTGGGGGCCCCGCCGGCCTTGCGGGCCAACCCCAGGGCCTGGATCCGGTGGTCGGCCTGCTCCAGGCTCAGGGCCTGATGGCCAGCGGCAAAACGGACGATCACCTCGCCGGGGACAAATTCGGCCCCGGAATCGACGGTGTCGGCCATGGCGGCGGCCGGAGCACTCTGGCCGATCACCAGGGTGTAGTTGCTGGCGGTATCTCCACAGCCGCCGCTATTATCGCTATTATCACAATAGACCGCGACCTGGATAACATAATCGCCGGCCCCGGTGGCGGTCACCGACTCGGTGGCGCCGATGCCTGCGGACCAAGTGACAAGGACGTCACAGTCGGAGTCGTCGTTGAACAGATAGAGATCCAGATCGTGGCTCGCCGGATCCTCACTGGTATAGAGGGTAACGGTCTGGCCCGCCTGCAGGGAAACCCGGTAGAAGTCATCAAGATCGCCATCAGCAAAGGAGCGGCCCGCAGCCCCCGCCCCCGGGGCGTTGAGGTAGCCTCCCAGGGTCACCGGGTTGGGC
>DSDS01000028.1 GCA_011048585.1 Desulfurivibrio alkaliphilus
AGTTGACGCTGGGGGGGGAGACACGATATAGGATAAAAAAAGTCTTTTTTTATCTTTTTCCAGAATCGTCGCTGACGACATAGACCAAAGCGGGAGAACGCCCATGGATATTCTGTTATTATCCAGACTGCAGTTTGCCATGACCACCTTTGTCCACTTTATCTTTGTCCCCCTGACCTTGGGGCTCTCCCTGCTGGTCGCCTACATGGAGAGCAAATATGTCCGGACCGGTGAAGAGATCTACAAACGGATGACCAAGTTCTGGGGCAAGCTTTTTCTGATCAACTTTGCCCTGGGGGTGGTCACCGGTATCGCCCTGGAGTTCCAGTTCGGCACCAACTGGGCCAACTACTCCTCCTATGTCGGCGACATTTTCGGCTCCCTGCTGGCCATTGAGGCCACCCTGGCCTTCTTCCTCGAATCAACCTTCCTGGGGATCTGGATCTTCGGCTGGCAGCGGCTCTCCCCCAAAATGCACAACGCCAGCATCTGGCTGGTTGGCTTAGCGTCCAATCTTTCCGCCTTTTGGATCATCATGGCCAACGGCTGGATGCAGAATCCGGTGGGCTACCTGCTGGCCGACGGGCGGGCGGAACTGGCCAGCTTCGGCGCCCTGGTGACCAACGGTTTTGCCTGGAATCAGTTCATCCATATTCTTGCCGCCTCCTACGTCCTGAGCGGGATGTTCGTCATGGGAATCTCGGCTTACCACCTGGCCCGGGGCAACAACGTCGATCTCTTCAACCGCTCCTTTCGGATCGCCGCCCCCTTCACCCTGATCTTTGCCCTGGTGCTGGTGGTACACGGTCATTCCCACGGCGCCAATGTCGCCAAACACCAGCCCGCCAAGCTGGCGGCCATGGAATCCCACTGGGAAACCATGCCCCGGGCCCCCCAATATCTGGTGGTGGTCCCCGACCCGATCCGGGATGGTAACCGACTGGAACTGCTGCCGATTCCCGCCGGTCTTTCCCTGCTGACCTATCACTCCCCCAATGCGGTGGTCCAGGGCCTCAAGGATTTCGCCCCCGAAGATCGCCCTCCGGTCTGGCTCACCTTCATCTCCTTTCGCACCATGGTCGGCTTCGGCATGGCCTTGCTGCTGCTCTCGGCCTGGGCCTGGAAGAACCGCCATGACCCCCAACGCTCCGCCACCATGCTCAAACTCCTGCCTTGGATGATTCCGGTGCCCTACCTGGCGATCCAGTTTGGCTGGCTGGTGGCGGAGGTGGGGCGCCAACCCTGGATTGTTTACGGTGTGATGCGGACCGCCGACGCGGTTTCGCCGGGGATCAGCGTCAGCCAGGTGGTGGGTAGCCTGGCCGGGTTTATCGCCATCTACGCCATGCTGGTGGCTCTGCACATCTTTCTATTGGGCAAATACAGCCGCCTGGGCCCGGAAGCACCACCCCGGGTCAAGGTCTGAGGTTTTAAGTTTATCACCATCAACAATCCAATTCAGTTACCAATGGAGATAACCCATGCTTGAGCTTACCTGGTTTTTATTGTGGGGAATTTTATGGGCGGTCTATTTTGCCTTGGACGGCTACGATTTCGGCCTGGGAATCAACATGCCCCTGCTGGCGACCAGTGAAACCGACCGCCGGACCATCTACAACGCCGCCGGCCCCTTCTGGGACGGCAATCAGGTTTGGCTGGTCACCGCCGGCGGGGTAACCTTCGCCGCCTTCCCGGCCACCTATGCCGTGATGTTCAGCAGCCTCTACAGCGCCCTGATGCTGCTGCTCTTTGCCTTGATTTTCCGGGGGATCTCCTTCGAATTCCGCCGCAAGGTGGACAGTGACTCCTGGCGCAAATTCTGGGATGGCTGCAACGTAATAGGCAGCCTGCTACCGGCCCTGCTCTTCGGGGTGGCTTTCGCCAACATCTTCATGGGGATCCCCTTGAACGCCCAGCGAATCAACGAAGGCAACCTGCTTTCCCTGCTCAACCCCTACGGCCTGGCCGGCGGCATCCTCTTCGTGCTGCTCTTCTCCTTCCATGGCAGCCTCTGGCTGGCGGTCAAATCCCAGGGTGCCCTGATGGAACGGGCGGAAGCCCTGGCCCACAAACTCTGGTTTGCCGTGGTCGCGATGGTGGCCATTTTTCTGGCCATGAGCGTTTTCTACACCAATCTTTTTCACAACTATCTGGCGAATCCGGTCCTGCTGTTTTTGCTGCTCCTGCCGGTGGGCGGCCTGATAATGGCTAAAGTTTTCCTAAGCCGGCAGGCCCAATGGCAGGCCTGGGGCGCCTCCGGCCTGGGGATCATCGGGGTCACCCTGTTCGGGGTGATCGGGCTCTATCCCAAACTGTTGCCCTCCTCCATCGACCCGGCCTACAGTATGACCATCGCCAACTCCGCCTCCAGCACCCTGACCCTGCAGATCATGCTGGTAGTGGCCCTGCTCTGCGTCCCGGTGGTCATCGCCTACCAGGCTTGGTCCCACTACCGGTTCGGCCACAAGATCACCGCCAAAGACCTGGAGTATGAGGAGGCTTACTAAGGGATCCGCTCTTGACGGAGGCAAACGGCCTGGCCTGGCTGGCCGGCTATCGGAAACACGCCGGCTCCCTGCTGCTCATGGCCGTGGGGCTGGGATTTACGGCCGGAATCCTGCTGATCATTCAAGCCTCTCTGCTCTCCCGAGTGGTGACGCAGGTGGTTTTTGCCGGCCAGGGCCTGAGCCAGGTGCTGCCCCATATCTGGCTGATTCTGGCCCTGGTCGGTGGCCGGGCCCTGCTGGTGGGAGGGGGGCGGTACTGTGGCGGGCTGGCTGCCGTCCGGGTCAAGGAGGCGGTCCGTCGGGATCTCCTTGACCATCTGGCGGCAGCCAGCCCCGTCGGGCTGACCGGCGGCGGTGCCCCCGGCGAACTGGTCGATCTGAGCGTGGACGGCAGCGAGTTCCTGGATGGGTACTTCTCCGGCTATCTGCCCCAGATGGCCATGGCCGTCCTGATGCCGGCCGCCATCCTGGCCTTCATCTTTCCCCTGGATCTGGTCGCCGCCCTGATCCTGCTCTTTACCGCCCCTCTGATCCCCTTTTTCATGGTCATCATCGGGCGCCGGGCCGAAAGACTCAACCGCCGCTTCTGGAACCAGACCACCCGGCTAAGCCACCGCTTTCTCGACACCATCCAGGGGTTGACCACCCTGAAGATCTTCAATGCTGGCCACCGGGAAGCCCGGGTGGTGGCGGAGATCTCCCGCCAATACGGCCAAAGCACCCTGGCGGTTTTGCGGGTGGCCTTTTTAAGCGCCCTGGCCCTGGAGTTTCTGGCTACGATCAGCGTGGCCCTGGTGGCGGTGATCATCGGTTTTAAGCTGCTCTGGGGCGATCTCACCTTTGCGGCCGGCTTTCTCATCCTGATCCTGGCCCCGGAATTTTACCTGCCCCTACGCAATCTGGGGAGTAATTTCCATGCTCGGGCCGCCGCCATCACCACCGCCGAAAAGATGCTCCGGCTGCTGCGGCTGCCCCTGCGGGAACAGCATGAGGCGACCGGCCATGACTTACCGGCCCCGGCCAGCGGACCGGGCAGCTATCAGATCACCCTGGCGGGGGTTTCCTACGGTTATGAAGCCGGCAGAGAGGCGGTGCGGGATCTGTCCATCACCCTTCCCACCAGGGGCTTGTGCTGTCTTTACGGACCCAGCGGCAGCGGCAAAAGCACCGTTCTCAAGCTGATCGGGGGGCTGCTCAAGCCCCAACGGGGAAAAATCCTGATCAACGGCAGCGATCTGGGGCGGGTGGAGCTGAGCCAATGGCACCGGCAACTGGCCTATCTGCCGCAGAAACCCCACCTGCTCCAGCGCAGCGTGCGTGAAAACATTAAAATCGGCAATCCGGAGGCCACCATGGCCGAGATCAGACGGGCCGCAGTCGGGGCCCGCATCGACCGGGAACTGGCCGAGCTGCCTGCCGGTTACGATACTCTGCTGGGGGAGGAGGGCCAGGATCTCTCCGGCGGTCAGCGGCAAAGGGTGGCCCTGGCCAGGGTTTTGGTCAGCAGCCGCCCCCTGGTGCTGCTGGATGAGCCCACCGCCGGGCTGGACCAGGCCAGCAGCGAATTGGTGCGACAGACCATCGTGGAACTGGCCCGGAGCAGAACGGTGGTGATGGTGACCCATGACCACCTCTTCCTGCCCCTGGCCGACAAGGTAATCAGGCTCGATGAAGGAATTTATTCGACTGCTTAAACTGATGCTGCCCCAGTGGCCCTGGTTGCTGCTGGGGGTCGGCTGCGCCCTACTCACCCTGCTGGCCAACGCCGCCCTGCTGAGCCTGGCGGCCTGGTTTCTGGCCGGCATGGCCCTGGCGGGAATCAGCGGAGCACCCTACAACTATCATCTGCCGGCCGCCGGCATCCGGACCCTGGCCATCATCCGCACCCTGGGACGTTACGCCGAGCGCTATTTTTCCCACGCCGCCACCTTCCAACTCCTCAGCTCGCTCAGGGTCTGGTTTTTTACCCGCCTGGAGCCCCTGGCCCCGGCCGGCCTCGGCCACCTGCACAGCGGGGACCTTTTCTCCCGGCTTAAGGCCGATATCGACCATCTGGACGAGTTTTATCTGCGCTTTCTGTTGCCGCTGATGACCGCCGCGGCGGGCTTGGCCCTGATTTTCGCCTTTGTCTATCGTTTCAGCCCCCCCCTGGCCCTTTACCTGGCCCTGCTGTGGGCTCTGACCGGCATCGCCCTGCCCTTGGTCCTGCTGCGGCTGGGCTATCAGCATGGGGTCAACCAGGTCCACTCCCTGAGCCGGATGCGCAGCACCGCCATCGACCTCCTGCGGGCCCTGGAGGAACTGGTCATCTTTGGTCAAAGCGCTAAGTTGCGCCGGGAACTGGCCCAGGAGTGCCGGCAACAGGCCGTGATCCAAACCGGATTTGTTCGGCTCGCGGCCTGGGCGGAGGCGGGAATGACCCTGGGGATCGGCCTGGCCATGGCCGGCGGCCTGCTGCTGCTGATTCCTCTGGTGGAAAGGGGGAGCCTGCCCGGGGCAAACCTGCCGATGCTGGCGATCCTGGCCCTGATCAGCTTCGAAGGCGTACAACAACTTCCCGTGGCTTTCAATGCCTGGGGGCGGATCCGGACCTCCGCCCAACGC
>DSDS01000030.1 GCA_011048585.1 Desulfurivibrio alkaliphilus
CGTTTTCCGGGGCGGTTACCGGAACGGTTTCAGGGGCGGCTTCAGGCTTATCCCCCCCGCCAAATTTCTTTTTAAACCAACTCAGCATTGTTTGTCCGTCCTATATTGACTCCAGGGTTTCCACCACCTCGCGGATAATCCAAGTCGGGGTCGAAGCCCCGGCCGTAACCCCCACCAGTTGGTAAGCTCTCAGTTTTTCCGGATCCAGTTCATTTTCGGTCTCCACCAGAAAGACCGGACAGTTGAGGCCGTCGGCGATCTCCGCCAGCCGCTTGGTGTTGGCGCTGTTACGTCCCCCCACCACCACCAGGGCATCCACCTGGCGGCACATCTCCCGCACCTCATCCTGGCGCTTATGGGTGGAGTCGCAGATGGTATTGAAAACCTTGCCACCGGGATAACGCTTGAGAATCGCGGCGGTGATCGCCTGGAACATCTCCTCGTCCTGGGTGGTCTGACTGACCACGATATAGGGCGGGCTCAACTCCAAACCGTCAAGATCGCTCATCCGACTGACCACCAGGCCGGCCCGACCGGCGTGACCCATCAGCCCCTCCACTTCGGCATGATCGCGATCCCCGACTATCACCGTGGTGTAGCCCTGGCGGCGGTACTTGTCGATGATCGCCTGCACCTTGACCACCCGCGGGCAAGTGGCGTCCTCCACCACCGCGCCACTCTCCTCCAGATGCCGTTTGCGGGCCGGCGGCACCCCGTGGGCCCGGATCACCACCGTTCCCCGGGTGTTGGCCGGCACTTCCTCCAGCACATTAACACCCTTTTCCGCCAGCATATCAAGCACTTGGGGGTTGTGAATCAGAGGGCCGAAGGTGGAGATCGGGGCCTGGCGGGTATCCACCAGCTTCAAGGTGGTCTCCACCGCCCGTCGCACCCCCATGCAGAAGCCGGCATGTTTGGCCAGTATAACCTTCATGAACAATTTTTCCTTTTCATTTCTTGCCCCCGGCGGTGAGGGCGACCTGAAGGGCTTCATTGATATCGTGTACCAGATGCACCTTGAGGGCTTCCCGGGCGCTGGCCGGCAAATCCACCAAATCCTTTTCGTTGATTTTGGGCAAAATCACCTCATGGATCCCGGCCCGGACCGCCGCCAGCACCTTCTCCTTGATGCCGCCCACCGGCAACACGTCTCCACGCAGGGTAATCTCCCCGGTCATGGCCAGATCGCGGTTGACCGGCTTGCTGGTGAACAGGGAGACCAGCGAAACCACCATCGCCACCCCGGCCGAAGGCCCATCCTTGGGGATCGCCCCCTCCGGCACGTGGACATGGATATCGCTCTGGGCGAAAACCTTTTCGTCAATCCCCAACTCCTTGGCATGGGAACGGATATAGGTCAGGGCGGCGGAAGCCGATTCCTTCATCACCTCACCAAGTTTACCGGTGAGGTTGAGCCCCCCCTTACCCTTCATCTTGGCGGTCTCAACAAAGAGCAGGGCTCCCCCCACCGGGGTCCAGGCCAGGCCGGTGGCCAGACCCGGCCCCCAGGTTCGGGCCTGGCTTTCGGAAAAGAAGCGGGCCGGCCCCAGGTACTCGGCCAGATCGGCAACTTCCACCTCGATCAGGCCGCTGTGGCCCTCCACTATCTTCCTGGCCACTCCCCGGCACACCCCGCCGATCTCCCGCTCCATGTTACGCACCCCGGCCTCCCGGGTATAGGAGCGGATAATTTCCCGCAGGGTCTCGTCGCTCAGCTTGAGGTCATCCGCACTCAAGGCATGAGCGTCCATCTGCTTGGGCAGCAGATGGCGGCGGGCGATATGGAGTTTCTCATCCTCGGTATAGCCGGAAAGCTCGATCACCTCCATCCGATCGCGCAGGGGACCGGGGATATTGTCCAGCAGATTGGCGGTGGTGATAAACATTACCTTGGAGAGATCAAAAGGGATCTCCAGGTAGTGGTCGGAAAAGGAGAAGTTCTGTTCCGGGTCCAGTACCTCCAGCAGAGCCGAGGAGGGATCGCCCCGAAAATCCATTCCCAGTTTATCCACCTCATCGAGCATAAAGAGGGGGTTGCTGGTGCCGGCCTTGCGCAGGCTCTGGATAATCCGCCCGGGCAGGGCCCCGATATAGGTGCGGCGGTGACCGCGAATCTCGGCCTCATCACGTACCCCGCCCAGGGAGATCCGCACGAACTTACGCCCCATACTGCGGGCGATGGACTGGCCCAGGGAGGTTTTCCCCACCCCGGGCGGTCCCACGAAGCAAAGAATCGGGCCGTGCATATCCTGCTTGAGCTTGCGCACCGCCAGGAACTCGACAATCCGCTTCTTGATCTTCTCCAGGCCGTAATGCTCCTCATCCATGATACTGGCGGCTCGCTTAATATCGAGATTGTCTTCGGAGGCTTTTAGCCAGGGCAGGTCGAGAATCCAGTCCAGGTAGGTGCGGGAGACGGTGTACTCCGGCGAGGAGGGGGAGATCCGGCCCAGCCGATTGAGCTCCTTTTCCGCGGTTTTCCTGGCTTCCTCCGGCAGTTCGGTCTCGGCCAGTTTTTCCCGCAGCTCTTTGAGGTCGAGATTTTCATCCTCCTCCCCCAGCTCCTTGCGGATCGCCTTGAGCTGCTCACGGAGATAAAATTCACGCTGCTTTTTATCCATGTCCTGCTTGATATTTTTCTGGATCTCGTGGCTCATCTCCACGGTTTCCAGTTTTTTGTTCAACTCCCGTCCCACCCGGTTGAGCAGGGTTTTGAGATCGTCGATCTCCAGGATCTCCTCCTCCTCCTCCAGGCTCAGTCCCACCTGGGAAACCACCAGATAGGCCAAATAAAAGGGGTTGGTCAGGGCGTTGACGGTCATCGCCAATTCGGCGGGAGCGCCCCCCAGCTCAGCCATCCTTTTGAACTGGTTGCGAAGGTTGAGCAGCATCGCCTCGACCTCCTGGTCTCCCTCTTCCTCCATGGGCACCTGGACCACCTTGGCCACCAGATAGGGTTCACGCTGGGTGAACTCCACCAGCCGCAGCTTTTTCACCGCGCTGATCAGCACCTGATAAACTCCATCCTCAGACTTGACCAGCTTGTGGATATAACCCACCACTCCCACCGGGTAGAGATGATCGGGGTTGGGGACTCGACCTTCGCCCCCGCGGGTCGGGTCGATCACCGCCTCGGAATCCCCCTCGCCGCCGGCACTCGCCTCCTCCTCCACCCGGCGGTGAGTGACCACCGCTACCAGGCGATGCTTGAGGATGGCGTCATCCACCAGCTGCTTGGAGGAGGGATGGCTGATCTGCATGGGGAATCCCATCCCCGGGAAAAAGACAAAACCATGCAGGGGGAGTACCGGCAACTCATCGGGCACCGGCAGGTTGGCGGGATTGATCCTTTTGGAATCCTGTTCTTTATCACTCATAAGCCACCTCTAGCGGACCTCTATTTTTACGCGGCGGGGACGCTGTTTAGGCAGGACAACCATCAAAAAACCATGGCGATGTCTGGTTTCGGCGGCCTCAACCTCAATGGGGGTGGGCAGGTTGATCCGTTTGGCAAAGTGTCCCTGTTCGATCTCCAGCTGATGGACCTGGCGCACCGTCTCCGGCGGAGAATAGTGCCGTTCACCGGAGACGGTCAGCCTGGTCTCCTCGACGATCACCTGAATGGCGGCTGGTTCCACCCCGGCCAGGTCCAGGTAAACCACAAAGGCCTGGTCGGTCTCATAGATATCGGTGGGCACCACCCAAGGCTCACCGGCAAAGGGACTCACCCCCCGCTGTCCCAGACTGTGGGCCATCCGGGCCAGACCTCCCTGCAGGAGGGCCCGTTTTTTCCGTTCATCCATGGCAGTAGCGCTCCTCGTTAAATCAACCGTCACATCCGGTTTACAATGTGAACTGAACCGGTCAATGTCAAGCCGGGAAAAGTAAATTAAGCCTGCTCAATCTCCCGCCATTTCTCTTCCAGGCGTTTGGGGGAAACGGGAAAGAGAGTCCCGAGCTCCTGGGCAAAAAGGCTGATCGCGTACTCTTCCAGCATCAGCCGGTACTCCTTGAGCAGTTCCCGTTTAGTCGCCGAATATTCACCGCCCTCGGGGTAGCTGCTCAACCGCCGGCTGAAGGGGGCCAGCAGGGCGGCCTTGGCGAGATCCTTGGCCGGCATGGCATAGGCCCGTTCCGCCCTTATCCGCAGGGCCTTAAGATAGCGCTGCAACCGAGGCAAATCCGCGGCCCGGTAACCGGCCAGGAAATCGACGGGCATCAGCTCCTCCAAACGGCGCCGGAGCTGCTCCGCCAGCTCGGTGGGCAGGCGGGCCAAACAATCCAGCACTTCCCGACGGTGGCGCAGCAACTCAATGAGTTGTTCAAACAGCCGCCGGCTCTCGGTATAAAAGCCCCGCTCCCGCACCTGGGCCACCATGGCGGCGAAATCGCCCGCCGTGGGTAGCCCCCCTTGGCGCAGGGCAAAAATTTCACCCAGGATAAAGGAGAAAAAGCGATCCTCCAGCTCGTCGACTCCCCCCAACCCTTGGTAGAGCAGCCACTGGTCCCGCGGCAGCCGGCAATCCTTGCGTACCATTTTAAACTGGCGGGAAAATTCCTGTCGATAAAGGCTCAGCAGGGCGCTGACCGTTGCTTTGCGGCAAGGGGTCTCCTCACTGAACAGTCGCAGCCGGATTCGGCCGTCCTCCTCCGCCAGGCCCGGGAAAAGATAGGCTTGCAGAGTACCGTCGGCCCCGGTGAGTGGCAGGCGGGAGGGCAACTCCGGCAGGGCGGCGGGGTTGGGGATTTCCCGTTCATAACGGCGGCGGATCGCTTCCAGGTCAGCCGGCGGCAGGGGAGCGGCCGCCCCTGGTTCGCGACGGACCAGCACCGCCAGCTCCCGATGGGCGGCTAACTCCCGCCCCTTTTCATCCACCAGGCGAAAACGACAACGCAGGTGGGGGGGCAACTGCTCCTGGGGCCAGGCCGTCCCGGTAATCCGCAAGCCGTAAAGCTCGTAAATTTCCCGCCCCAGGGCCGAGCAGAGAGCCTCCGGGACCCGGCCGGTTCCGGACTGTCCACGTCGGCGCAGCAGGGCCCGGGTCAGTTCCGCCGCCGTTTGGGGAATGGGAACCAGGGGACGGCGCAGAGCTTTGGGCAGATTTTTGAG
>DSDS01000157.1 GCA_011048585.1 Desulfurivibrio alkaliphilus
CAGCCAGGCTTACGTACACGGGGTACGCGGCGCTTGGCCGCTTGCCCGAACCTGCGGCACTGCTGAACGATTACAGCCCGTTAAATCGACAAGTTGTTGACCATGGTGAACGGATACAAAAAAAGGACCTGCGGTTTGACCCACAAGTCCTTGTTTTTTCTGGTCGGGATGAGAGGATTTGAACCTCCGGCCCCTTGAACCCCATTCAAGTGCGCTACCAGGCTGCGCTACATCCCGCAAAACGTGATTTTTAACCTTTTTTACCCTTGGCTGTCAAGCAAGAAGTGGCTATCGCTCAAGGATCTTCTGCAAATCGAGCAATTCCTGTTTGATCCCGCCAAAGAGAGAGGAGACGCCCGGTTTCTCCTCACCGGCAGAAGAGGAAGTCACAGTCGACGGCGGAGCGGGCCGCTCCCCTTTTGCCGACCCCGAGCCACCTGCCGCCGGGGGGAAGGGGGAAGCTCGCCCCCGGCGTTCGCGGGCCAGCAGTTTCTTGGCCCCGCTGATCGTAAACCCCTCCTCCTTGAGGAGCCGTTTAATCCGCAGGATATTTTCCACATCTGCCCGCCGATAAAGGCGCTGACGGGAGTTGGCCCGCTGGGGACTGAGAATGCGGAATTCCGATTCCCAGTAGCGCAGGACATGTTGCTTAACCCCTGTTATCTCGCATACTTCGCCGATTTTGAAGTAGAGCTTGTCCGGAATCGGCGTTTCCTGATCCACGTCGCCACTTACTTGCGGTTGATCCGCTCCCGCACGATCTTGCTGGGCCGGAAAGAGATCATGCTGCGCTTGGTGATCTCCATCGGGTCACCAGTGCGGGGGTTACGACCTTGGCGGGGCGACTTGCGGCGCACGTTAAAGGTCCCGAACTGGACCAGTTTGATCGGTTCTTCCGTCAGCAGGGTCGCCTTGAGACGGTCAAAGACTATATCCACCAGATCGGCGGCGCTGCGCTGGGAAAATCCCATCTTTTCGTTTATTGCCTTGGCCAAGTCCTTGCGGGTCAGGTTTGCTCGATTCATCAGTTTAAGCCTCTCGTAGTTGACCGTGGAAGCGGGTAACCAACTGATCGATGATCAACTGGTGTACCACCGCCACTGTTTCCTCGTTCAGGGTGCGCTCCGCGTCGCGATAATGGATGGCAAACGCCACGCTTTTTCGTCCCGGTTCAATATTTTTACCGCGATAAACGTCAAAAATTTCCGCATGCTCAAGCAGTTTACCCCCTACTTCCCGAATGGCCGCCAGCATCTCCCCGGCCGCAACCTCTTCGGGAACCAGCAGGGCCAGATCCCGTTTGACCGCCGGGAACCTGGGCAAGGGGGTAAAGGTCGGCCGCACGGCCGGCAGGGCCAGCAGGCGGCTGGTACTCAAGTCAAGATAAAGGAGTTCCTGCTTGATGCCAAATGCTTTCAGCACCCTGGGGTGAATTTTTCCCCATTCCCCCAATTTTTCACCTTCATGGCGCAAGTCGAAACAGCTCCCCGGCAGGGCGTAGGGGGAGGACTCTTTCGCCGGGACCAGCATCACTCCCGATCGCCGCAATCCGCGCAGCAGTTCCTCGAGCAGGCCCTTGAGATCGTAAAGATCGACGGCCGCCTCCCCTTCCCACAGCAGCGGGGAACCGGGATGCCGCCGCCCGCCGAATACCGCGGCTAACCGCTCCTCCTCCCGGGGCAAGCCGCTACCCGGCTCGGCAAAGAAAACCTTGCCCAACTCGAAGAGGCGCAGATCGGGACACTGGTGATTGATGTTGTGCCGGGCGTTCTCCAGCAGGCCGGGCAGCAGGGTGGTGCGCATCACCCCCTGCTCTTCGCTCAGGGGGTTGAGCAGAGGCAGCATGCTCCGGCGCGGGTCGGCGGCGGCTAAACCCAACCAGTCGCCATGGGCCGGATTAACAAAACTGTAATTAACCGCCTCATGACAGCCCAGGGCAACCATGATCGTTTTGATCCGGTGGCGCTGGTCGTTGTCCGCCTTGGCCGGCATCTCCATAGCCACCAAGGGCATGGAGGTGGGTATCCGATCATAGCCGATCAGCCTGGCCACCTCCTCAATCAGGTCCACCTCCCGCTCCAGGTCCACCCGAAAGGAGGGAGGCCGAATTCGCAGCGCCTGATCATCAAGCCGCTCACCGTGGATCTCGATACCGGCCAGGTGACCGGCCACCGTATCCAGATCGAGGTCGGTGCCGAGCAGATCGTTAACCCGACCAAGCCGCAGGGTCAAAAGGGGCGGATCGACCACCCCCTCGCGATAATCGACCCCACCGGGAGCCACCTCACCACCGGCCAGGTCGAGAATCAGCTTTACCGCCCGTTCCAGGGCCTGGGGAGCGGCCTGGGGATCAACCCCACGCTCAAAACGATAGGAGGAGTCGGTGGCCAGCTTGAGGGCGGCAGCGGTGGCGCGTACGCTTTTGGCTTCAAAACAGGCGCTTTCCAGCAAAATATTGACCGTCTCCGGGCCCACTTCGCTCTCGGAACCACCCATGATGCCGGCAACGGCCACCGCTTGCGCGGCATCGGCGATCAGCAGCATCTCCGGGGTCAATTGCCGTTCCACCCCGTCCAGGGTGGTTATCTTCTCGCCGGCCTTGGCCCGCCGCACCCGGATCCGGCCGCCGGCCAGGCGGTCAAAGTCAAAAGCGTGCATGGGCTGGCCGTACTCCATCATCACGTAGTTGGTGATATCAACCACGTTGTTGATCGGCCGCAAGCCCACCGCCAGCAGGCGCCGCCGCAGCCACCAAGGGGAGGGCGCGATCTTAACTCCCCTGATCAGACGGGCGCAATAGCGTAGACAATCTGGGGCTTCCACCTGCACCGCAAAGGGAGGCTCGGATCCGGCCAGCTCGGGAGGGCTGATCTCCGGTCTCCCCAAGGGCAGACCGGCGGAACCGGCAAGCTCACGAGCCAGCCCGATCACTCCGGCGCAATCGGGCCGGTTGGGGGTCAGATCAACCTCGATCATGGTGTCCCGCAAACCCAGAACCTCGGCCAGGGGGGCCCCCGGAACCAGCCCGGAAAACTCTCCGGGATCAAGATCCATAATCCCGCCGCTGTCCGCCTGACCTTCAGCCAGACCCAGCTCCCGGTCGGCGCAGAGCATCCCCTCGGACCTCTCTCCGCGAATCTTGCTGACCTTGATCTTGAAATTCCCGGGCAAAACCGCGCCGGGCAGGGCCAGGGGGGTAAACATTCCCGGCCGGACATTGGGCGCGCCGCAGACCACCCGGCGCGCGCGCTCGCCACCGTCATCCACCTCGCAGAGGCTCAAACGGTCGGCATTGGGATGCCTGGTCACGCTCAGGACCCGGCCCACGCAAACTCCATCCAGACCCGGATAGAGCGGCTCCACAGCGTCCACTTCCAGGCCCAGCATGGTCAGACGGGCGGCGATTTCATCCGGGCCAAACTCGACGGCCACATACTCCTTAAGCCATTTCTCGGTACATTTCATGGGGAGTAACCGTTTTCAGAACTGGGCCAAAAAGCGCAGATCATTTTCATAAAAGAGCCGAATATCACTGATCCCGTAGCGGAGCATGGCGATCCGCTCAATCCCCAGGCCAAAAGCAAATCCGCTGTACTGCTCCGAATCGTAGCCGACTTTGGCAAAGACCGCGGGATCGATCATCCCGGCACCCAGAATCTCCAGCCAGCCGGTCTGCTTGCAGACCCGGCAGCCCTTGCCACCACAGATCACACAGCCGATATCCACTTCGGCACTGGGCTCGGTGAAGGGGAAGAAGCTGGGGCGGAACCGGATAGGGGTTTTCGCGTCGAACATCCGGGTGATAAACAGCGACAGAACCCCCTTAAGGTCGGCAAAGGAGACCTTGCGGTCCACCATGAACCCTTCCACCTGATGAAACATCGGGGTATGGGTGATGTCGGAATCGCAGCGGTAAACCTTGCCCGGAGCAATCATTCGCAGGGGGGGGCTGGCCTGCTCCATGGCCCGGATCTGCATGGGCGAGGTATGGGTCCGCAGCAACCTTCCCTCATCGACATAGAAGGTGTCGTGCATCGCCCGGGCCGGGTGATGGGGGGGGATGTTGAGGGCCTCGAAATTGTAGAAATCGGTCTCCACGTCGGGTCCTTCGGCCACCGCAAAGCCCAGGCCGACAAAGATGGAGCAAACTTCCTCCATCACCTGGGTCACCGGATGGAGGCCGCCGGCGGGGCAGCGACGACCGGGCAGGGTCAGATCGCCCACCGGGGAAGCGGCGGGCAGCGCATCCTCCAGCTCCTCCTTGCGGGCATTGAACAGCCCCTCAACCACCGCCTTGACCTCATTGGCCAGCTTACCCAACCGGGGCCGCTCTTCGGCGGACGCCTGGCCAAGCAGCCGCATCAGGCCGCTAAAACGCCCTTTGCGCCCGAGATACTCCACCCGGAACCCCTCCAGGTCGGCCGGTCCGGTGACCGCCGCCAGGGCGGCCTCGGCCTCGGCCCGCAGGCTTTGCAGCTCCTCTTCCATAAGACCGTAACACTCCGAAAGATGGGGAGTTGCCGCACCCCGGGCTCAAAAGTCGAAAATTCACCGGCCCGGGCGAAAACCCCTTGCACAGAGGCGTCGCACGGGCCGGTCAGGGCGAGGCAAATCCGTTTACGGCGGGGTCGGGCCCCGCCTCAGTGGGTCTGAGAGATCTTCACCACTTCGGCAAAACCGGCGGGATCCATGATCGCCAGATGGGCCAGCACCTTACGGTCCAGGTCCACCTCGGCCTTCTTCAGACCACCCATCAGGCGGCTGTAGGTGGTACCGTTCTCATGGGCGGCCGCGCCGATACGCACAATCCAGAGCTTGCGAAAATCACGCTTCTTCTGACGGCGATCACGGTAGGCATAACAGAGGGCCCGATCCACCGCCTCGGTGGCGCTGCGGAATTGACGATGGCGACCACCGATATAACCACTGGCCAGCTTCAGAACCTTTTTACGACGCCGACGCGCCTTGAAACCACGTGCTACCCTGGGCATGGCTGCTCTCCTTACAGATAGGGAATCAAACGCTTGATGCCGGGGGCATTGGTGGCATCGACGATGCCGCCCTGACGCAGCGAGCGTTTTCTTTTGGTCG
>DSDS01000073.1 GCA_011048585.1 Desulfurivibrio alkaliphilus
AATGAACTGCTGGAGCGGGTCGAAGATGTGCCCGACTCGGTCAAAGAGTTGCTGAGCTTGAGCCGTGGCAGTCTGGAGCTATTCAACGCCGCGCAGAAAAAATTGATTCGCTGCTTGCGTGAATAGCCGTTAATCGGCGAGCGGGTCCAGCGCCTGATGAGGCATCCCGGGGGTGGGCGAAATCATGGCCCTGACCTGGGTGCTGGAGATCGGTGACCATAGCCGCTTCAACAGCGCACGACAAGCCGTCAGCTACTGCGGCCTGTGCAGCGCGCAGCGGGAATCGGCCGGCAAGAAACAGCGGGGGCCGCTCTCTAAAAAACGGAACAAGCATCTGCAAACCATGCTGATTGAAGCCGCCAAGCTGGCACCGCATTGGAATCCGCAACTCGCCGCCCTCTACGACAAGGTTGCCGCCAGTGGCAATCGTAACCGGGCAACGGTGGCGGTGGCCCGCAAGCTGGTGCAAAATTTGCTGGCCGTGGATCGCCGCGATGCCCCGTTCACCGTTCCAGCGGCAACCGTAAGGGCCAACCAGGGCGGCAAGGGTCGCGCCACCGGCAAAAAGCCGCCGGCGTCACGACCCTTGCGAAGACGCCCTGCCGGGGAAACGCCGGGACCACCGCACGCTCCGTAAAAGCAAGGGTGATCGCAAGCCACCGGACAACTCCGTGAGGTTAGGGGAAACCTCTGTTTTCCCCCTGACTTTACTTATCATGGATGTCCCCGTACATCACAATGCCCCTGCTGGCGGGTAGAGCTCAAGCAGCTTGTCGTGGCGATAGTCAAAAATAGTGCGCAGCATGTTTTTGACGGCCAGGCGATGGACAATTTTTCCCAGCGGGCCATATGGCAAGGCGTAGGTAACGCGGTCCGCCATCAGGGTGCGTGTCGGCCCAAGGCGCTGCACTTCATGGTAGTGGTACCAGAAGCGGTAGGGACCAAGACGCTGTTCGTCAACGAAGGAAATACCTTCGCGGATATGCTTTATTTCCGTCAGCCAGCGATGGGAGCCGAAAGTGGGCACCTGGATATGGTATTGGATCAGCAAGCCATTATACATTGTGCCCGGCAGCTCGGTAATGATCTGAAAATTCAGCTGGGGCGGTGTGAGCACGTTGAGATTGCGGGGCGTGGCGATAAATTCCCAGATATCTCCGCAAGGCGCGTCCAGCACAATTTCACGGTGAAGTTCATGCATGTTACTCTCCTGCTATAACTGGCGTAGCGGCTCTGCGGAGGGCTTGCCGAAGTAATAGCCCTGCAGGTAGTCCACTCCTTGCGCCTGGAGCCAGTCCCATTCACTTCTGGTCTCCACCCCTTCTGCCAGAATCTTGCACCCTGCTTCCCGTGCCAGCCCAATCAGGGCTCTGGCAACGGACTGTTTCATGTCGCTACAGTGTATGTCGCGCACCAGTTCCATATCCATCTTGATGATATCA
Organism: Desulfurivibrio alkaliphilus; assembly: GCA_011048585.1. Taxonomy (GTDB): domain Bacteria; phylum Desulfobacterota; class Desulfobulbia; order Desulfobulbales; family Desulfurivibrionaceae; genus Desulfurivibrio; species Desulfurivibrio alkaliphilus_A. The sequence continues at coordinate 1,443 of DSDS01000073.1, forward strand.
GGGGCCATGCTGACCAGGAGGTTCAGGGAGGAGTACCCGCTACCCACATCGTCAAGGGCGGTGCGAAACCCTTTTTCCTTGTAGTACTGCAAGATGTGCATTAAATGGCTGAGATTGGTCACTTTTTCCGTTTCAACGACTTCAAACACAATAGATCGGGGATCAAAGTCCAGTTGCCGCGCCCAGTGAACGGTGTCGCGCAAACAGAACTCCGGGTTGTAGATGGATGAGGGCTGGAAATTGATAAAAATGCTTTTGTGTACGTTTTTGACAGCGGCGGTCTTGATGGCACTTTCACGGCACTGGCGATCCAGATTGAACAGCATGCCGGTTTTGCGGGCGGCGTCAAACATGGCTCCAGGATTCATCAGTTGGCCATCAGCCAGCACGCCCCGTGCCAGGCACTCATATGCGTATATTTCCTGGGTCGCGGCATCCACAATTGGCTGAAAATGCACGGTAAGCGAGCCATTATCAAGAATCCAGACAAGATCACGGGCGCGGTGCAGGGTGTACCAACCCTCCAGGGTCTTGGTTCGCCCCATCTTGCCAAAATCCAGGGATTCACCGGGGGACAGGGGCAATATGTTGATGTTTTGACACTCCAGTTCGGTCAGTGAGTCGCTGCTCCCCAGCATGTGAATAATGGTGGCAAAATCCTCGATAGTGGCACTCAGGTATGTGCCATGCCGGTCTGGCTGCACTCCCCCTTGAACGAGCAGGGAGCCAATTTTTTCAAGAATATACTCATGGGCAGCGTTTAGGTGGAGGACTTGAGGGCCGGCTGGCAATTTTGGCGTTGTAGTGCACTGTGAACAGGACATAGGTTTCCCTCCAAGAGCCGTTGAAAGACTCAAAATATATGGCGAACGTATTGATGCATGCTATTCCCAGTTTGATGGAGCAGCCAGGCAAGTCAGCTCCATTTTTTAGTCAACATAGTTGCGGGTGCGACACTGCCCATCGCGCTGCGGCGCTTAACGTCGAGCGCGGTTGATTTTTTGGCGGAAATGGCCTGAAAACAGCTTGCAACCGCCTAATTTGGAGATACTAACCCCTTAAGCCCCACGGGACAAGTTTTTCGCGGGGAACCGGCTCTTTGATATCGCGGGCGGCCGAGGCCGCTGACCGTCACGATTCGTCGGGCAGGTAAACCTTCGCGTTATCGATGATGGCGCCCAGACTCATCTTCTTCGGTAATATCGTGGGGCGGTACCATCCCCACCGCTTCGCCCAACGGAACACTTTTTGCCATTGTTTATCCTGCACCCAATCTCCGCAGCTTTGGCATTGTACCCGCCGCAGGGGTTTGCCCGGCAGGTCCTCCTGGGGTATCTCCACCCTCACCGGCTGAACGTTAAACAGCTCCTCCTCGGGCATCAGCCGATAGGCCTCCAGTTGTTGTTTGGCCCGGTTGCTGGTCTCGGGACAATATTCAGCGGCTTTTTCCCGGGCCTCTTCCCGGGCGGTCACCCGCACTGCCCGGTCGTTCTTGAGGTTGACGAAAGTGGCCGCCATGATCCCATAATCCAGCCACTTGAGGGAGCGCTTGCCCAGGGTGCAGCCGGTGACGCTCTGGATGGCATCGGTGGCGCAACGGTCGATCTCCACCAACACATAAAAAAAACTTGCGCTGGCTGCCGCGGGGGCGGAAATCGCATTGCCAAACCGTTTAGGGCGCGTTATCCTCCGAAGCTCTGCGCAGTAAGCTCTTCCTGAAATGAAAGTAAACGGGACCATGATCGATAACAACCCCTCCTTGGCAACGATTTTCCCCACTCCTGACCAGGTGCCGGCTTCCTGCCCGGTTCCGGAAGCCAGTGAGCAGCGCCTCTATCTTTGCGCTGGTCGGCTGCTGACCTGGGGCGGACCGGTGCGGGAGGTCCTATCTCCCCTTTATCTGGCGGCCCCGGAACAGGGCGAAGGGGGACTGCGCCCCGTTAGGCTGGGCAGTTACCCTCTGATGGGCGAGAGGGAAGCTGTCGCCGCCCTGAACGCCGCCCTGCAGGCCTACGATGGCGGCTTGGGCGAGTGGCCGCAGATGTCGCCTTGCGAGCGGATGGCTCGCCTGCAATCGCTGGCTGAGCGGATGCGGGGGCAGCGGGCCCGGGTGGTGAATCTGCTGGTCTGGGAGATCGGTAAGGCCCAATCCGAAGCGGAGATGGAGTTTAGCCGCACCCTGGATTATCTGGAGGCAACTTTGGCCGCCATGCGCCAACGGGAGGAGAGGGTGGCGGAGCCGGTCGCTTGCCGGGGAGTTCTGGTGCGCGGCAGCCGGGCGCCCCTGGGGGTCGCTCTCTGTCTGGGGCCCAGCAACAATCCCTTCTATGAAACCTTTACCATCCTGATTCCGGCTCTCTTGATGGGAAATACGGTGATCTACAAGCCGCCCCGGCTGGGGGTGCTGCTCCACGGGTTGTTGCTGCCCGCCTTAAAGGAGCTGTTTCCACCCGGGGTGATCAATATCCTCTATGGGGAGGGGGAGGATGTGCTGTTGCCCCTGATGCGCAGCGGTAAGATCGATCTGTTGGCTTTTATCGGTTCCGGCCGGGTGGCCGATCTGCTGCGCCGCCAGCACCCCCAACCCCGCCGCTTGCGTTGTCTGCTGGGCCTGGAGGCCAAAAACGCGGCGATCGTGCTGGCCGACGCCGATCTGGAGAATGCGGTGGCCGAGACGGTGCTGGGCGCCTTGGGGTTTAACGGCCAGCGCTGTACCGCCCTTAAAATGGTTTTGGTGGAGGAGGGGATCGGCCCCACCTTCCTGGAAAAACTGGTCAAGGCGGTGGAGGAACTGCCCGGGGGGATGCCCTGGCAGCCGGGGGTGCGGATCACGCCGCTGCCGGAGCCGGCTCGAATCGATTACCTGGTCCAGCTGTTGGAGGACGCCCTGGCCAAAGGCGCCAAGGTGGTTAACCGGGGCGGGGGCCGGGTTTGCCGGACCTTCATGACCCCGGCGGTGGTTTTTCCGGTAACTCCGGAGATGCGGCTCTATCACGAGGAACAGTTCGGGCCGTTGGTGCCGGTGAGCTTTTTCCGGAAGGAGGGTGATGCCACAGCTTACCTCCGCCACTCCCGCTTCGGGCAGCAGGTGAGTATTTTCGGGCGGGAAGAGAAGAGGATCGTCCGGCTGGCCCGATCGTTGCTCAACCTGGTCTGCCGGGTCAATGTCAACAGCAAGTGCCGGCGGGGGCCGGATATCCTGCCCTTCACCGCCCGCAAGGACTCCGCCGAGGGTACGGTTTCGGTGGTTGAAGCCCTCAATGCCTGTAGTGTCGACACCATGGTGGTGGCTGGCGACTGCGGGGAGAATCGGCAACTACTGACCGCAATCTTCGAGGGGTGGGCCGGTTAGTGGAGGAAGTCCGGTTACTCCACCTCAAAACCGATTTTGTGGATCGCTTCGCGGATCGTCTCCAGCGGGACCTCCTTGTTCGATTCGAAGCTGGCCACCCCCTCGCTCAGGGAGACGTGGACATCGCTGATTCCACTGATATCACTGAGAGCCTTGGTTACCGAGGCCACGCAATGGGCACAGGTCATGCCCTTGATTCGGATGGTGGTCATTTTCTCCTCCTTGTTCCCAACGGTTTCATCTCAGTTGAGTCTCAAGACAGCATTGAGGATACGGTGGGCAACCTCCTCCTTGCT
>DSDS01000052.1 GCA_011048585.1 Desulfurivibrio alkaliphilus
CCCTTCCGCCATTTCAGTTCATGATCTCCACGGCGGCGGCACTGATGGCTGCGGCATCGATTCCGGCCAGCTGCCGCAGCTTCTCCTGATCGCCGTGCTCCAGAAAACGATCGGGCAGGCCCAGGATTTTCACCCGGGGGCAGGCTCCCCCCCGGCGGTTAAGCAACTCCAGCACCGCCGAACCGAACCCCCCGGACCGGACATTCTCTTCCACCGTTACCACCCGACCGGTTTTCTCGGCCCAATGACAGATCAACTCACCATCAAGCGGCTTGATAAAGCGGGGATTTATCACCGCCGCCGCAATCCCCATTTTGGCCAGGCCCTCCGCGGCCTCAAGGGCGGGATAGACCCGATTGCCCACCGGCAGCAGAAGCAGGTCATTGCCCTCCCGCAGCAGTTCACCTTTGCCGAAGGGGATCTTGCGCAGATCAGCATCCCGTTCAACCCCCAGGCCGCTCCCCCGCGGATAGCGGATGGCTACCGGTCCCGGGCAGTTCAGGGCGGTGAACAGCATATGGCGTAACTCATTCTCATCTTTAGGGGCCAGCAACAGCAGGTTGGGAATCATGCGCAGGAAGGAGATATCGAAAACCCCGTGATGGGTGGGGCCGTCATCCCCCACCACCCCCCCCCGATCAATGGCGAAAATCACCGGAAGATTGGGCAGACAGACGTCATGGATCACTTGGTCGAAGGCCCGTTGCAGAAAGGTGGAGTAGACCGCCACCACCGGTCGCAGGCCCTCGCAGGCCAGGCCGGCGGCAAAGGTCACCGCATGCTGTTCGGCGATCCCCACATCGAAGAAGCGGTCGGGAAATTTTTCGGCAAACTCACCAAGCCCGGTGCCGACGGGCATGGCGGCGGTGATCGCGGTCAAGCGGGGGTCGGCCTGGCCCAGTTCCACCAGGATTTCACCGAAAACTTTGGTGTAAGAGGGCGGTCCGGGGGTGGGCACCGGCTTGCCGGTGGCGATATCGAAAGGGCCAACCCCATGAAAATCACCGGGGCGCTCTTCGGCCGGGGCATAACCCTTGCCCTTGGTGGTCAGGACATGGACCAGTGCCGGCCCTTCGCTGAAATCACGGACGTTGCGCAGGGTTTCCAGCAAAATATCAAGTTTGTGCCCGGGTATTGGCCCCACATACTTAAATTTCAAGGCCTCAAACAGCATGCCGGGCGTAAAAAAGCCCTTCAAACTCTCCTCGCTGCGTTTGAGCAGGTGCAGGATATTCTCCCCGGCCCGATAGTTCTTCAGGAAATGCTCCATCTCCTTCTTAATGCGCACCATGGTCCGACCGGTGAGTTTACGGCTCAAGAAACTGGAGAGCGCCCCGACGTTGGGCGAGATCGACATCTCGTTGTCGTTTAAGATCACGATCAGATTTTTATCCAGATGGCCGGCCTGGTTCAGTCCCTCGAAGGCCAAGCCGCCGGTCATGGAGCCATCACCGATCACCGCGATGGTCTTGTTGTTTTCTCCCTTCAGTTCGGCCCCAACCGCTATCCCCAGGGCAGCTGAGATCGAAGTGCTGCTGTGGCCGGTATCGAAGCTGTCGTATTCGCTCTCCTCCCGCTTGGGAAAACCGCTGATCCCCTGGTAGCGCCGCAAGGTGTGAAAGCGATCGCGGCGGCCGGTGAGCAGTTTGTGGGCGTAACACTGGTGACCCACGTCCCAGATAATCTTGTCGGCGGGGGTGTTGAAGATGTAATGCAGGGCCAGAGTCAGCTCCACCACCCCCAGACAGGGGGCAAGATGGCCGCCGTTGACGGCGACGGTGCCCACAATCCTTTCCCGTAGTTCGGCAGCCAGCTGGGGCAATTTTTCCACGGGCAGCTTGCGCAGATCGCCGGGGGAATCGATCCGCTCCAGGAGAGAGTTGTTTGCTTCGGTCGCGTTCATGGTGTTGTTATCGTTTCCGGGAGTAGATATAGTGAGCCAATTCCCGCAGGGGGTCGGCCCGGTGATCGAACAGCTCGGGGTCCAGGGCGGCCACCGCCGCATCTGCCGCCCCCCTGGCCTTCTCTTCGGATACGGCCAGGCCGAGAATGGCGGGGTAGGTGGCCTTGCCCCGGGCGGCGTCACTGCCCGCCGCCTTGCCCAGGGTGGCGGTATCACCGGTGACGTTGAGCAGATCATCGACAATCTGGAAGGCCAAACCCACCTGCTCGCCATAGGCGGTCAGGGCGGTCAGTTGCCGGGAATCGGCCCCACCGGCAATGGCTCCGACTTGGACGGCGGCGGTTATCAGGGCTCCGGTCTTGCAACGGTGGATCCGCTGCAACTCCGCCAGGCTAAGCTCTCCCCCCCGCCCCTCCGCTTCGATATCGAGAACCTGACCGCCCACCATTCCCATGGGACCAATGGCCACCGCCACCCGGTTAACGATCCGTAACTGGTCGGCCGGGGTCAGGACGGCGGCGGCCAGGGGGCGGGCCAGCAGCTCAAAGGCGAAGCTGAGCAGGCTGTCCCCGGCCAGAATGGCCGCCGCCTCGCCAAACTTTTTGTGGCTGGTGGGTATCCCCCGCCGGAGGTTATCATCATCCATGGCCGGCAGATCGTCATGGATCAACGAATAGGTGTGAATACACTCCAGGGCCGCCGCCAGGGGCAACAGCGGCTCGGGCTCGGCCCCCAGAGCTTCGGCGGCGGCCAGGCAGAGAATGGGCCGCACCCGTTTGCCCCCGGCCAGCAGGCTGTAACGCATCGCTTCGACATGTCCGGCCAGCGGCCCCGTAATCGGCGGCAACAGCTCGACCAGGGCCAGTTCCACCAGCTCACGCTGACGGTTCAGGTATTGCTTGATCTCCATGGGGTGGGGCACCTCTACTCTTCCTCCTGGTCCACAAAGGGAGCGGCAACGATTTCACCCTCCTTTTTCAGCAGAATCTCAACCTTTTTTTCCGCCTCATCCAACGTTTTACTGCAAAAATCAGCGAGGCGAACACCTTCGTCAAATTTTTTCAGGGACTGCTCCAGGCTCAGCTCGCCCTCCTCAAGTTCCCGGGTAATCTTCTCCAGGCGGGACATAGCTTCTTCGAAGTTTTGTTTGGCCATCGGGAATCTCTCTCCTTTGCACGATTGATAAGCACTAAGAATAATTGAAGGCGAACCATTGGGCAATCTCTTTCCAAAAAAAGCGCCTTGTGGTAGGGTGCGAGCAACTTGAGGTGGTAGTGATGGCCGACCTGGTGCGAGAACATATCGAACTCTTTTTGGGCTGGCTGGAAGTGGAAAAGGGGTACTCTCCCCACACCGTCGAAAGTTACCGGCGCGATTTGAACGAGTTTACCGCCCAGGCCGAAGCCGCTACCGGGAGGAAGCTGGTGGTCGGCCAGTTGGATACTTTACGGGTCCGCTCCTTTGTTTACAGTCTGCACTCCCGCAACAAAGGCTCGTCGGTTGCGCGAAAGCTCTCGGCTTTACGAACCTTTTTCCGCTTTCTCCTGAAAAAGGAAGTATTGCGGAGTGATCCCGCCGCCGCCATCGCCGCCCCCAAGGGGGAAGGTTATCTGCCGGTGGTCTTGAGCGTGGATGAGGTCTTTTCCCTGCTGGAGATGCCTGGCCCGGGAGACCGTTTTGCCGCCCGCGACCGGGCCATGCTGGAGTTGCTTTATGCCACCGGCCTGCGGGTGGCGGAGTTGGCCGCCCTGGATCTGGATGTGGTCGATCTGGGAGAGGGGATGGTCCGGGTCCGCGGCAAGGGCAACAAGGAGCGTTTGGTGCCGATGGGTACTCCGGCGGTGGCCGCCATCGAAGCCTACCTGCCCCAAAGGGCGGTCTTGCTGCAGAGTGGTCGGGCCGAAAAGGCCCTCTTTTTGAACAGCCGAGGCGGACGGATCACCACCCGCAGCATCGAACGACTGGTGAAGATGTATGCCGAGCGGGCGGGCATTGCCGCCCGAGTCAGCCCCCATGCCCTGCGCCACTCCTTTGCCACCCATCTGCTGGAGATGGGTGCCGACTTGCGGGTGGTGCAGGAACTGTTGGGCCATGCCAGCCTTTCGACCACCCAGCGCTATACCCACCTCAATCTGGATCATCTGACGGCGGTGTATGACAAATCCCACCCCTTGGCGGGTGGCTAACATTTGAATGGAAAATACCATGAAAATTCGTTCAACCACGGTGGTGGCGGTACGGCATCGGGGCAAGTTGGCCATGGCCGGGGATGGCCAGGTTACCATGGGCAACGTGGTGATCAAGCACCAGGCCCGCAAGATCCGCCGCCTCTATCACGGCAAGGTGGTCACCGGTTTTGCCGGGGCCACCGCCGATGCCTTTACTCTCTTCGACAAGCTGGAGCAACAGCTGGAAAAACATAGTGGCAACCTGCTGCGCGGGGCGGTGGAACTGGCCAAGGAGTGGCGCACCGACCGGATGCTGCGCCGGCTTGAGGCCCTGCTGATCGCGGCGGATGCCGAACGCTCGCTGCTGATCTCCGGCACCGGCGACGTGATCGAGCCCGACGACGGTGTTCTGGCCATCGGCTCCGGCGGACCCTACGCCCAGGCCGCCGCCCAGGCCCTGGTGGCCCACTCCGCCCTGGAGGCCCCGGAGATCTGCCGGGTGGCCCTGGAGATCGCCGGCGGTCTCTGTATCTACACCAATGCCAATATCCATCTGGAAATTATCTAACAGGAGCCTGTCTGTTTTCCCATGATTATGAAAGCGCAAATCAATACGGAAGAGGCTGACGCCGCCGCGGTTACGGTAAACTCCCTTGCTCCCCGCGAAATCGTGCAAAGGCTGGACGACTTCATCATCGGCCAGGGTGAGGCCAAGCGTTCGGTGGCCATCGCCCTGCGCAACCGCTGGCGCCGCCAGCAGGTACCGCCCCCGTTGCGGGACGAGATCGCCCCCAAGAATATCATCATGATCGGCCCCACCGGGGTGGGCAAAACCGAGATCGCCCGGCGGTTGGCGGTCCTGGCCCAATCGCCGTTTCTCAAGGTGGAGGCCTCCAAATTCACCGAGGTCGGCTACGTGGGCCGGGACGTGGAATCCATGATTCGTGACCTGCTGGAACTGGCCATCGCCATGGTCCGGGAGGAGGAGCGGGCGAAGGTGATGAAACGGGCG
>DSDS01000093.1 GCA_011048585.1 Desulfurivibrio alkaliphilus
CCTAAAAAAGAATAATTATGTCGAATAGTGATTGCCTGGCCCGAAAAGAGGGCCCAACGCTTGCCCCCCCCGGATTGAATGAGCAACAGGAATCCCGGACTCACAAGGTTCTTACCGATCTGCGCATTATTTTCCGAGCCATTCAGGCTTACTCCAAGGGGGTGGAACGGCAATGCCGGGTCAGCGCCACCATGCTCTGGGCCCTAAGGGAGATCGCCGCCGCTGGCCAGATGCGAATCTCCGGGGTGGCCAAGGCCTTGGCCATCCACCAGTCCACGGCCAGTAACCTGCTGGACAAACTGGAAACCCGCGGCTTGGTGGCCCGCCAGCGGGGGGGACAGCGGGAAGACCAACGGGTGGTCATAGTTGCCCTGACCCCGGCGGGTCAGGAGTTGCTGACCCAGGCCGCCAACCTGAACCACGGACCGCTGGCCGAAGCCCTGCAGCGGCTCTCCAGCGCCCAACTTGCCGAACTGGGCCGAGGTTTGGACCAACTGGTCGCCGTGCTACCGGCCGGCAATCCGACCTTGGGTCCGCCCCCGCCGATTACCGACTGTGCCGTCAAAACGGACGGCTGAAAACCAAAACAGTTTTTGGAGGAGTGAAGTGTGATAAAAACCCGAAAACCCGTATCGCTTCAGGGACCATTGCCCGTAAACCACCCGTTGCCAAAGGTGGCCGGAATACGGCCGGACCCGGACGGACGGGTACTCAGTTTCGCCCCCGGGTTCGATCGTGATTTCGTAGAACGCCTTTTAGGCCGGCGGCGCCGGCAAAAGTTGAGCAGGTCCACCGCCCGGCGGATAACCATCCAGGAAACCGAAATCCCTGGCCTGCTCAAGCCCCGGCTGGTCCAGCAGCTGGTTCAACCCGTCGCTCTGGACGGCAATATCCTGCTGGGAGAGGGGTTGCTGCTGAAAAACCCCAAACTGGTCCAAGCCCTGCAAGACGCGGTTGCGGTGAGCTGTTTCGTGGCCACCATCGGCCCGGACTTGGACCGGAGGATTGATAAATTGCAACACCAGGGGCGGCTGGCCAATGCCGCCGTGCTCGACGCCCTGGGCTCGGGGGCGGTGGAAAGAGTGGCCGACCAGTTTCAAAAACAGGTGGCGGCGGAATATCAGGGCCAGGGTCTGGTGGTCGGCCCCCGCTTCAGCCCGGGCTACTGCGACTGGCCGCTTACCGATCAGCCCGGGCTTTTCTCCCTGCTCGACCATAAGCAAATCGGGGTGGAGCTGGATCGCTCCTGTCTGATGCAGCCGCGCAAATCGATCTCCGCCATCTTCGGACTGTACCCCGCCACTAAGGCCCCGGCTGACCGCAATCTGATTCCCTGCCGCCGCTGTAAGAAGCAAAACTGCATCGCTCGTCGCTAAGAAGGCGAGGGGCTGCCCCCCACTTCGGGCGATCTCCCCCCCGCGACTTAGCAGCCCTTTGGGAGTACGCCCAATAATGACAAGGAGAGGTAATGAAAATACGTAAAGGACTGCAGGGCGGCAGTTACAAGCCTTTAAGCCAGGAAGATATCGGCAGAATTCACCAGACCAGTCTCGAGGTTTTTGCCGAGATCGGCATCCAGGTCAACTTTCCCGCCGCCCTGGAGCTGTTCGCCGCGGCCGGGGCCAAGGTGGACCGCGAGACATCCATCGTCAAGATGTCCGGCGAGCTGGTGGAAAGGATTGTCAGCCAGGCTCCGCCGATGATCAATCTCTGCGGCCGCGACCCCGAAGGAGAGCATGACTGCGAGATCGGGGGGACCAGGGTTTACATGGGCACCGGCGGCACCGCCCTCAATGTCCAGGAGCCGGGCAGCACCGAAATCCGCCGCTCCCAAACCCGGGACATTATGGATATGGCCCGGATGGTGGAGTCCCTGGACAATATCCATTTCTACATGCTCAACGTCTATCCCGGTGACGTCAGTGTCGAGGATGTCGATGTCAACCGTTTCGGAGCCGCCCTCAACCGCACCGAAAAACACGTCATGGGCGGGGTTTATACCGTTGAGGGGGTCCGCAATGTAATCAAGATGGCGGAGATGATCGCCGGCTCTCCCGAAGCCCTGCGCCGGCGGCCTTTTATCTCCATGGTTACCTGCCCCATCAGCCCCTTCAAACTTGATGAATCCTACGGCGAGTTGACCATGGAAGCGGCCCGCAACCGGATTCCGGTGGTGGTTCCCACCGAACCGCTCTGCGGGGCCACCGCCCCGGTTACCCTGGCCGGCAACCTGGTGGTTCAGAATGTCGACTCTTTAGCCGGAGTGATGTTGGCCCAGTTGACCAATTCCGGCACCCCCTGTCTTTACGGCTGCATCTCCTCGATCACCGACCTGCGCGACCTCAAGTACCTGGCCGGGGCGGTGGAGATGGGCCTGATGAACGCCGGGGCCGCCCAGATGGCCCAGTTTTACCGGCTGCCCTTTTACGCCACCGCCGGCATGACCGACTCCAAGGTAGTGGATGCCCAGGCCGGTTACGAGTCGGCAATAACCAGCGTGCTGGTGGCCCTGGCCGGAGCCAACTTCATCCATGACGCCGCCGGCTTCATCGAATTCTGCCTCACCGCCTCCTTCGACAAACTGGTGATCGACAACGAGATCCTGGGGATGGCCATGCGGGCGGTGGAGGGGATCCGGGTGGATGACGAAACCCTGGCCCTGGATGAGCTGAAAAAGGCCGGTCCCGGCGGCCAGTTCGTGACCTCCCGCCACACCCGCCGCTTTATGCGCCAGGAGCATTACAAGCCCCAGCTCAGCGACCGCGACAACCGGGAACCCTGGGCCCTGGGCGGCTCCCTGACCGCCCGGCAACGAGCCACCGCCCGCTGCCGGGAGATCCTTGATGCCCCCCCGCGCTCGATCCTGCCCGAGGAGGTCCGTCAACGGATCAAGGCTGAGATTCCCGGGCTGCAGTCTTTTCTCATGGAGTAACCGATGATCACCATTGCTGAAAAAATCAACGCCACCATTCCCGCCACCCGCCGGATCATCGAAGAGCGGGATACAACTGCTCTGCTGGATCTGGCCCGGCGCCAGGCCGACGCCGGGGCCGACTATATCGACGTCAACGTGGGTACCGGCCATGGCAGCGGAGCCGACGAGATCGCCGCCATGACCTGGGCGGTCAACACCATCCAGGAAGCGTTCGATACCCCGCTCTGCATCGACAGCGCCGATGCGGACGTACTCGAAGCGGGACTGGTTGCCCGCCGGGGCCGGCCGGCCCTGATCAACTCCACCAAGGCCACCGAGGAAAACCTTACCGCCGTGGTCCCCCTGGCCGCCCGTTTCAAGTTGCCCCTGGTGGGGCTGGCCATGGATCAAACGGGAATCCCCCCCAGCGCCGAGGCCCGGCTGGCCGCCTGCCACAAGATCGCCGCCTTCTGCGCCAGGCACGGGGTACCCGAGGAAGACCTCTTTTTTGACCCCCTGGTGGTGCCGGTGAGCACCGATATCAGACAGGGAATGATTACCCTGGAAACCATCCGCGCCATCAAGGAAGCCCTGCCCCGGGCTAAAACGGTGCTGGCGGTCTCCAACATTTCATTCGGCCTGCCCCAGCGCCAAAGACTCAACGGGGCTTTTATCCAGATGGCGGTGGCCGCCGGCCTGGACGGAGGGATCCTCAACGTGCTGGACCGGGAGCTTACGGGAGCCATCCGCGCCGCCGAAGTGCTGACGGGCAGAGACAAACACTGCCGCCGCTATACCAGATTCTTTCGCCAAAGGTAAAAAGAGATGACTGAACCTGATACATTTCGCCCAGGAACTGTAATTAAGCCCTATGAACGGCTCAGCGCCGGCCAGATCGATCTGCTGGACCAGGCCTCGCTGACGATTCTGGAGGAGACCGGAATCTGGTGCCATAACCCGCGGGCGGCCCAACTGTTCGCCGCCCACGGGGCCCGGGTCGAGGATATACCCGGCGGCGATGGCACCTGCAAACGGGTCTTTTTCCCGCCCGAGATGGTACGCCGCAACATCGCTTTAGCGCCAAGCCGGGTGGTTCTGGGGGCGCGGGATCCGGCCAACCGGCTGCTGCTGGATGCCGAGGTGCCCCGGATCTATTTCGGCTCGGGCTCGGAGACCAACATCTGGCTGGAAACCGAACTGGAGGAATTTCAGGCGGTTGCCGATCCCAGCCGCAAAATAACCGCTCCCCGCTATGTGGAAAAACGCGGCAACGCCCTGTTGCTGGCCCGGGCGGCCCGGCTCTGCGAACAGTTGGAGCATCTCGATTTTTTTATCCGACCGGTCAATGTCCAGGACAGCGACATCAGTGAGAAAAACCATGACGTCAACAAGTTCTTTGCCAGCCTGAACAATATTACTAAGCATGTCCAGGCCGGACTGACCACCAGGGAGAGCCTGGGCAAGGTTCTGAAGATGGCCGAGATCATAGCCGGCGGCAGCGAAGAGTTGCGGCAAAACCCGGTGATCTCCTTTATCGCCTGCGTTTTTAAAAGCCCCCTGCAACTGGTGGAGGACACCACCGACAAGGTTTTCGACATTGTCGAAGCCGGTATGCCCCTGGTGATCTCCTCCTCGCCCCAGGGCGGTTCTTCGGCCCCGATCCAGGAAGCGGGGATGGTGGCCCAGATCAACGCCGAGATTTTAGCCGGGGTGCTGCTCACCCAGTTGATCAGGCCCGGCGCTCCGGTACTGTATGGCAGCGTGCCGGTGCGGGCTCGGCTCGACGATCTCCACGATCTCTATGGCTGCCCGGAGTTCAACCAGTACAACAACGATACCGTCCAGATGGCCCGCCATTACAAAATCCCCTGCTACTCGACCGCCGGGGTCGGCGACGCCTCCATTCCGGGGATGCAGGCCACCTTCGAAAAGGTTTTTACTCATCTTTACATGGGGCTGTGCGGAGCCCAGTATATCCATTACTCCTTCGGCCTGCTGGACCGGACCAACATCTTCTGTCCGCTCCAGGCGGTGCTGGACAATGAGCAGGTGGGCAAGGTCAAGCATTGCCTGCGTCCGCCCAGGGTCGACGAGCGGAGCGTTGACGAGGTGCTGGCCATGATCGCCAAGGTGATGAAGTC
>DSDS01000099.1 GCA_011048585.1 Desulfurivibrio alkaliphilus
GATGATACCTTTCATCGCCCATTTTCGCACAGTTTAGATCGCCATGAATAGTTGATTTGCCGAGCAGCAAAAAATTATTGACCATGGCAATCGCTGCCTCCTTCGTGCTATCCTTTGGCTGCAAAGCAAGCGGCTAGACCATGGCCGTTCCCCCCGGGCCGACGGGGGGCCGCCGCGCAATGGGGGCGGCGATTAAACGGATTCCGGGGTACCGCCATGAAACAGGTAATCACCACCGAAAAAAAGCCGATCAAGCTCTGGCTTGACGATATTGAGCCCGGCGCTTTTGAGCAGGTAAAAAATCTCGCCAATCTCCCCTTTGTTTTCAGTCACGTGGCGGTGATGCCCGATGCCCATCAGGGATACGGCATGCCCATCGGCGGGGTGATGGCTTCGGAAGAGGCGGTGATCCCCAACGCGGTTGGGGTCGACATCGGTTGCGGCATGTGTGCCGTGCAGAGCTCGCTCTCCACCCTGTCCACCGAGCAACTGAAATCGATCCTCAGTGAGATCAGAAGGACCATCCCCCTGGGCTTCAAGCATCACAAGAAGGCGCAGGATCAACGGCTTATGCCCAAGTTGGAAGGGGCGATCAGCGATCTGCCGGTTGTGAGCGACCAGTACCAAAGCGCTCTTACCCAGCTTGGAACCTTGGGCGGGGGGAACCATTTCATCGAGATCCAGAAGGGGAATGATGGCCATATCTGGCTTATGGTCCATTCCGGCAGCCGCAATCTCGGCTTTAAGGTCGCCAATTATTACAATCATCTGGCCGGGGAGATGAACAGAAGAATGGGGTCAAAAATACCGTCGAGCTGGCAACTCTCCTTTTTACCCCTTTCCAGCGCGGTCGCTCAGGCCTATTTGCGGGAGATGCGCTATTGTGTCGAGTTCGCCTACGCCAATCGGATGCTGATGATCCAGCGGATCAAGGAGGCGATCCTTGCCGTTGTCCGACCGGTAACTTTTGGCCCGATAATCAACATCGCCCATAATTATGCCGCTCTCGAAGAACATTACGGGAAAAAGGTTATCGTCCATCGCAAAGGGGCCACCCGGGCCCGGGCCGGCGAGATCGGCATTATTCCCGGTTCCCAGGGAACCCCCAGCTATATTGTGAAAGGGAAGGGGAGTCGTGAAAGTTTTGAATCGTGCGCCCATGGGGCCGGCAGAAAAATGGGCCGCAAGCAGGCCCAGCGGCAGCTTGATCTGCGGCAGGAGAAGAAACGATTGGACGACCAGGGAATTATCCATGCCGTTCGCTCCGTCGGTGATCTGGATGAAGCGGCCGGGGCCTATAAGAATATCGATCAGGTTATCGACAGCCAACTGGATCTGGTGGAGGTGCTGGTGGAGCTGCGCCCCCTGGCGGTGATCAAAGGTTGATTTTGACTCAGCGGGCCGGGGGGTTCTGGCGCAGAGCCTCGTAGAGGACGATGGCGGCGGCCTGGGCCAGATTAAGGCTGCGGATATGGGGGTTGCTCATCGGAATGGTGAGACAGCGATCGGCGTAGAGCTTTATGATCTCTTCCGGCAGACCCTTGGTTTCCTTCCCGAAGATCAGGAAATCGCCGGGGCGAAAGGCGGCCTCGGTATAGGGTCGGCGGGCCTTCTTGCTCAAAAAATAGAGCTTGGTTTCCTCCTGGGCGGCGAGGAACTGGTCCATATTCGGCCAGTTGACGATCCGCACGTGCCGCCAGTAGTCCAGCCCAGCCCTTTTCAGGTGTTTGTCATCAATGCTGAATCCCAGAGGGTGAACCAGATGGAGGATGGTGTCGGTGGCTCCACAGAGCCGGGCGATACTGCCGGTGTTGGGCGGAATCTCCGGTTCCACCAGGACGATGTTGAAGGGCTGACCGGTCAAGACGCCTGCGGCCTAAAGCAGGGTCAGCCGCTCTTCCGGCTCCAGGGTGATCTCCTTAACCTTGAGGAGGGCCTGGGACTCCCCGCCTTTTTTCGCCAGCCTGGTGATCTCCTTGACCTGGGTTTGGAAGGCGGCCAGTTCCGCGCCCGCCAGAACCGAACGGGGTTTGAACTTCAGGGCCAGGGGATTCACATACTCGCCGTTATGCTGGATTCGATAACAGACGTGGGGGCCGGTGGCCAGGCCGGTGGAACCGACATAGCCGATAATATCCTTCTGGCGCACCCGGTCGCCCACTTTCAGCCCCCGGCGAAAACCGGAGAGATGGGCATAGGATGAGCGGTAGCCGTTGCCGTGGTCGATGGTGATCATGTTGCCGTTGCCCCCGTTCATGGCCCGAAAGACCACCCGGCCATCGGCGGTGGCCATTACCGGCGTTCCCTCGGGGGCGGCCAGATCGACGGCCAGGTGGGGACGAACCACGTTGAGGATGGGGTGCAGGCGCTGGTGGGTGAAGCCGGAGGTGACCCGAGCCGTGGGAACCGGCGAGCGGAGAAAGGAAGCCCCCAGCTCATTGCCGTCGCGGTCAAAGTAGGAGGCGGGGGTATCCGGCGATTCGTAGCGGAAGGCCTCGAGGGTCTCGCCGCCGACCATTTGATAGCTCGCGCTGAGCAGCCGGCCGTAGCCGACGAACTCACCGTTTTTATAGTACTTTTCAAAAACCAGGCTGTAGCGGTCTCCCGCCCGGGTCTCCAGGTTGAAGTCGATGTGGGAGGCGAAGATATCGGCGAAGGTGTAAACCAGCCGGGGGTTCTCGCCGTGGGGCTGGAAGGCGGCGAAAAGGGAGGAGGTCACCTCGCCGCTGATCTTCATGGTTCGCCGCTCCAGGCTGACATTCACCTTCTCGGCCTGCAGGCTGTTGTCGGCGGCGCGATTGACCCGGTAAACATCCAGCGGGCCGGTCTCGTAACGAGATTCCACCAGTTCGCCATTTCCGTCAAGAACCACCTTGAAGCGGTCGTTGGGGCGCAGGGTGCGGAAATCCAGCAGGCCGGCCAGGGCCCTGATGATCTGGGTGCGAACCGCCTCTTCGATCCCCACCCGCCGCAGGGCGATGCTCAGGGTGTCGCCGGCCTGCAGCACCCCTTCGACAATCTTGTAATCCTCTGGCCAGGAGCTGGTTGGCCGCTGCTCCAGGCCGGCCGCTGTCAGCTCCTGGCGGGATGGCCCCAGGCGCTCCAGATAACGATCAGTTGCCTGTTCCAGGGTGGAAAGAGCCATGGGTTCGGGCAGGGAGGCTGGGGTGATGTTGGCAAAAAAGAGGGCGGCGCCAGCCATCGCCACGGTCACAAAGAGGGTGAGGAAGTGGCTGGAGTTGACAAAAAAATTACACGTTCTTTTAAAGTGTTGAATTGCACTTTTAATGTGAGTTAACATCCTGTTTTATTCCTCTGCCTCTATCTGAAGTCTCCCGGTCGACCCGGGGGCCAAAATGGGGAGTGCCTTAGAGTATTCTTTAATTTGTTTGCCGTTACCAATTGAATTAAGGTTGTTTTTGCACCACCCTTGACTGATGCGGCTTTGCGAACAGGCAAGCTCCAATTTTGTAACAAAATTCGCAAGTTAACACAAGGTAAAAAAAACGATTTGTCGGTAAAAAAGATTGCTGCCGGCCCGCTATCTAAATTTATATTGGTTGCCAGCCGCCCCCTCTTGATTTTTCCCGCCCAAAGAGTATGATGCTAAACTTTTGTGTGACCATCCCAAACCCAGACGGCCTGCGGATCGTGAAGGGCAAGCCGGCGCAGCTCCCCAGAAAGGCGATTGACGACCATGGCATTAATTGTACAGAAATTTGGGGGCACCTCGGTGGCCAATCCCGACAAGATCAGAGCGGTGGCCCAGCGGGTGTACAAACTGCACCAGGAAGGCCATCGGATGGTGGTGGTGCTGTCGGCCATGGCCGGTGAAACCAACCGCTTTGTGGATATGGCTCAACAGATGCAGAACCTGCCCGACCCTCGGGAGATGGATATGCTCCTGGCCACCGGCGAACAGGTAACCATCTCCCTGCTGGCCATGGCGGTCAAGGAGCTGGGGGGAGATGCCGTCTCCCTGCTGGGCGGTCAGGTTAAAATCCATACCGATGGGATGCATACCCGGGCCCGAATTGTCGCCATCGACGATGGCTTGATCAACTCCCATCTCGACCAGGGCAAAGTGGTGGTGGTGGCCGGCTTCCAGGGTATTACCGAGCAGGGGGATATCACCACCCTGGGCCGGGGCGGATCCGACACCACGGCGGTGGCCCTGGCGGCGGCGCTCAAGGCCGATAAGTGTGAAATTTTCACTGATGTTGAAGGGGTTTATACCACCGACCCCAATATCTGCGCCACCGCCCGCAAGATCGACCGCATCTCCTACGAAGAGATGCTGGAGCTGGCCAGCCTGGGGGCCAAGGTGCTGGATATCAGGTCGGTTAGCATCGCCAAGGGGCACAAGGTGCCGGTTCACGTTCGTTCCACATTCACCGATGCAGAAGGTACATGGGTTGTCGAGGAGGAAAAAGCCATGGAATCCAATCCGGTCTCCGGGGTCACTTATAACCGTAACGAAGCGCGTATCACCATGAGCAAGGTGCCGGACACCCCCGGCACCGCCTCCCGGATCTTCACCCCCATCGCCAAGGAGGGGATCGTGGTGGATATGATCATCCAGAACACCCGCGACGGCAACCTCACCGATCTCACCTTCACGGTGCCCAAGCCCGACTATGAGAAGGCGATGCGGATCATCGAAAAGGTGGCGGCCGAGGTCGGCGCCGAAGGGGTTAGCGGTTCGGAAAATATCTGCAAGGTTTCCATCGTCGGCATGGGGATGCGCAACCACCCCGGGATCGCCACCACCATGTTTGACGTCCTCTTCCGGGAAGGGATCAACATTCAGATGATCAGCACCTCCGAGATCAAGATCTCCTGCGTGATCGACGAAAAATATACCGAACTGGCGGTGCGTTCCCTGCACGACGCCTTCAATCTGCAACAACAGTGAGCGATGCTCAGGCGGTGGCCATGACTTCCAAACTTGTCATCTATGATACTACCCTCCGGGATGGAACCCAGGCCGAGAATTTCAACCTTTCGGTGGAGGACAAGCTGCGGATCACCCTCAAGCTTGA
>DSDS01000117.1 GCA_011048585.1 Desulfurivibrio alkaliphilus
CGCGCTGCCCTTGCTGCTGCTGATGATGCTCATTCTGATCTCCTCCCCGGCTGCGGCCGACCGGCAAAAGAGCCGGACCGATGATAATTTCCTCCGGCTGCTTAAAACCCAGCTGGCAGCCGCCCAGGGGCAGGACTCTCTGGTCGAGCTGGCGGTAAACAACCCCCAGCTCCGGGAGAAAAAAGGACGGGTGGAGTTGAGCTTCACCCTGGAACAGAGCCAACCCACTCCCCAACCCCTGGAACTGCCGCTCCTGATCGTCACCCCCGAACAGATCTACAGCACCATTATTACCAGCGATCAGGCCAGCACCCCGGTGAACCTGCTATTGAACGATTATCCCACCGAAATTCGCCTGGATCCCTATTACGAAGCCCCCCGCCTCCTGAGCCGGCAGGAGACCCCGCCCACCTGGGCCGGCTTCATCAAAGCCCCCCGGCGGCTGGCCATTTTGCCTGGTCAGGACGCGCCGGGATCATGGGCCCCCCTGCTTGCCTATCTGGCCGAACAGGAGGTGGAAGTGATCTCCCCGGCGGAGATCCAGGCTCGGAACCTGACCGAAGCGGCGCTGCTCTTCCTCGGGGACGGTACCGCCAACTCCGCCCGAGGCTACCTGATTTGGCCCGACTACCCCACCACCGCCATCACCCTGGAGGCACGGGAAAATCCCCTTAACCCCGATCTGCCGGCCATTTTGCTCAACCTGCCGGCGGCGGCCGCCGGCACCGATCTCGACGCCCTGCTGGGCCATCTCCGAGGCGAAGGGATCTTCAGCAAACTGCAACTCCGGGACGGGATGGTTCTCCAGCACGCTTTGACCCCGACCGAGGCCGGCATCAGGGTGGCCCTGGACCGAGCCCCGGATGGCGTCCCCGCCACCGCCCGACAAGATTTCCGCTCCATCATGGCTGAACTGGCCGACACCCGGGTAATCTACGTCGGTGAGGTTCACAACCGTTACGAGGATCACCTCCTCCAGTTGCGGGTACTGCGGGCCATGCATCGCCAGAATCCCAAGGTGGCGGTGGGCATGGAGATGTTTCCCCGCTCCACCCAGCCCGTTCTGGACGCCTATCTGGCCGGAGAGCTGGAGGAGCCCCAGTTCCTCAAGGAGTCAAGCTGGTTCAACAACTGGCAGTTCGATTATCGCCTCTACCGCGAGATCATCGATTTTGCCCGCCACCACCAGTTGCCAATCATCGCCCTCAACCTGGAAAAGGGGATCACCAACAAGGTCTTCCGCGAGGGGGGGGTCTCGGCGCTGAGCCCCGAAGAGCAGGCCGAACTGCCGCCGGAGCGGGACCTGGCCCTGCCGGGCTATCGGGAGCGAATCGCGGCCGCCTTCGACATCCACAACCATGAGGAGGAGGACAAGCAGCAACGGTTTGGCGGGTTTCTCCAGGCCCAGAGCCTGTGGGATGAGCAGATGGCCGCGACCATGGCCCAATTCTTAGCTGCCCATCCCGATTACCGATTGCTGGTGGTGGTCGGCCAAGGCCACACCGACAAGCGCAACGCCATTCCCCCGCGTTTGACCCGCCGCCTGCCGGTGAGCCAGCAGGTGCTGGTCCCAGCGCGGGAAAACAGCGCCGCCCCGGCCGCCGCCGACTTTTTCCTCTTTCTTGACCCCCAAAGCCTGCCGGAACTGCCCCTGCTGGGAGTGCAGATCAGCGACGGGGGGGAGGATGCGCCCGGGACCCTGGTTGCCGGCATCAGCCCTCACGGCAAGGCCTACGAAGCGGGAATCCGGGAAAATGACCTGATTATCGCTCTGGACGATCAGCAGATCGAAGATGCCGCCGATCTGCGCATTGCCATGCTCTATAAAGAGCGGGGCCAAACCCTCCGGGTCCGGCTGAGCCGCCCCCCGGCCCCGCAACCGGAAGAGCAGGAAGAAGGGGAGCTGGAACCGACGCAAACGGAGCATGAACTTATTGATATTACGCTAACACTTTAAGCGGCCGACCAGCTCGGTCCCGGTCCCGTTAAAACTAAAAAAAGGCCTTGGAACTTCCTTGCTTTTTTCTCCCTCGACCTTCATTATATTCGCAGTAAAGGGTCTATCCAGCCGTTTCACGTTTGCTGCAATGGAGGTGACTAATGAACAAATCAGCATGCAAAATCAAAAAGATCCTGGTGCCCGTCGACTTTTCGGCCAACTCCATCAAGCTGATCAAAAAGGCCGCCGCAGTGGCCGAAGACCTGGGGGCCAGCCTGGAGATAATCCACGTGACCGAATCCCTGGCCCCCTACGCGGGTTTTGCCGTGCCCCACCTGCCCCTGGACAGCTTGAGCAAGGATATCTTTGGTTATGCCCAAAAGAAGATGACCAGCTTCCTGGAGGAGAACCTGCAAAGCCGCGCTCCCCACAGCGCCAAGGTTGTCGCCGGCCAGGACGCCGCCGCTGAAATTGTTCGCCACGCCGAGGAGAACGGCAGCGACCTGATCATCATCGCCAGCCAGGGTTTTAAAGGGTTGCCCAAATTTATTTTCGGCAGTGTCAGTGAACGGGTCCTAAAACAGGCCCCCTGCCCGGTTATGACCATCAAGTAAAACCAACAGGTGCATTCATGACTCTTAACTCAGATGAACCAGTGGAAGGAAACTGGTACGAGCTGCCTTCCGGAGAGATCTTCACCGTGGTAACCGTGGATGAGGATGACGGCATCGTCGAGATCCAATACGACGACGCCACCCTGGACGAGATCGAACTGGAGGCCTGGGAGGAACTGGGGGCCGACCCCATCGATCCTCCCGACGAGTGGGCCGGTGACTACGCGGGATTTGACGAAGATGAAGATGAAGGTCTGGACTATGAAGTGGATCCGGACGAGATCGAGGAGGAATGAACGATCATGACCACCCAGCTTTCATTCAACAAAGATGAGAACGAACTGCTGCCCGATTACCGCAACAAAATCGGCAAGGCCGAATCAACCGAGGATGTGAAAAAAATATTCGCTCAAACCACGGGAGCTTTGCTGGCCCGGGTTTTCAACGGTAACCTGCAGATTGAACATGACGACATAAGCTTGGCCCCTCAGGAGGAGGCCCGCCCTTTCACCCTTAGTGATCGCCTGGGAGAACGCTCCGAGTTTGCCGAGCTTTGGGAGAAATCAGATCTTCCCCATGTGATTGGCCGGCTGGCCCAAACCGCCCAGAACCGCTTCCGGCACCTGGAAAAACACCCGGAAAAAACCAACTCTAAAATCAGGATGTAACCCCGCTCTCGGTCCAGCGCCAATCATCTCCCGCAGAAAAGCCCGGTTTTACCGGGCTTTTATCGTTCATCAAGTTATGGGCTTGGCCAGGGGGGACAACCGCTCAGGCAATAACCTCCACATCCTCCGCCTGCAACCCCTTGGGGGTTTCCACCAACGCGAAGCTCACCGCCTGCCCATCCTGGAGGGACTTGTACCCCTCTCCCCGGATCCCCCGATAATGAACGAAAACGTCCGAATCGTTCTCCCGCTCGATAAATCCAAAACCTTTGGGGGCATTAAACCATTTGACTCTACCGGTGACACGTTCCGACATACCATCCACTCCTTCCCAATAATTTCCGACGCCTTCCCGTCGCCAAACCGTAACCCCCTTTCCTGGGCCAACCGCCGCCAATAGCCGGCAATGGTCGCGGACCATCGGGGGGTTACACTAACCAGACCGACCACTACTGAGTTTAGATTTGATTTTTCCTCCAACGCAACATTTTTTTTGGGATGTGGTACTCGGCCAACCGGGGAACCCCAGAAGCGATGTCCGCCAGCGACGACCAAACTACAACTCGGTGGATTTTGCGCCGCCGGCGTCCCGTTACCGGGTCAATCCGTTCACCACACCGTGCCAACCGGGACCATGATACCCGGGAATGAACTATCTAATTTACTTTGCAAATGTTATATAATTTGCCTATATATGCCTCGGTTCATAATTTTAAGATAAATTTAGGGCCTCGGCCGATCGACAAAGCCAAGTAGGCTGCCGAGCATCGCCCTGCCCCGGAATAGACCACAAAATCAATGGATTTAATTAAAAAGAAACGAACCATCGACCCCGAGGGCAAAGCGCGCCGGGTTTTTGCCAGTGCTCGCAAACTGTTCGTCGACAAAGGTTACTACCGTGTCTCCATTCCCGATATTGTCCGCAGTTCCGGGGTCAGCACCGGAGCGATCTACAACCTCTTCGGGAGCAAGGAGAACCTGGCCAAAATCCTGCACAAGAAAACCCTGGGGGACTTCAACGAAATGTTTCTCCAGCGTCTCCATGGTCGAGAGACTACTTTTGATAAGCTGCGGGTATTTGCCGAATTGATCTACGAGTTGACCGAAGAGGATCCGGCCATGATGGAGTACCTTTTATTTATGAAACACGCGGAATTCATGGAAGAGTCTGCTCCGGTCTGTTTCAGCGAGCCTTTTATGGTGATTCGCCAGATCATCGCCGCCGGCATGAAGCAGGGGGAGATCCGGCAAGCGGATGTTTTCATCGCCGCCGTTTCCTTCACCGGCGCCATTCTCCGCCCGGCCCAACTTCGTATCCAATGTGTCCTCAAGGAGCCCTTGACCAGCATGACCGAGCAGCTGATGGACAACGCCTGGTCGGCAATCAAATCCTGATGATCCGTTAACATCTAGGTTTATTGCAGATTTCCCCACCCTGCCTGCAACAACCTGTCCACATGATAGAACGATTGTTTTTTCTATTGACTTTAGTGGTCTCTTAATTTAACCTCGATTCGTTACCTCCTCTCCGTTGGCTCTCCCCTCTTTTCTCTCCCCAGGAAAAAAGGGACGGAGCCAACGTTTTTTTTTGCTTTTTTTGCTTTTTTTGCTTGACATCCTGGTTGGTCACCCCTAATGTGTGCATATGCACAATAC
>DSDS01000054.1 GCA_011048585.1 Desulfurivibrio alkaliphilus
CTCATTGAAACTACATCGCGAGCAGAAATTTTCTCTTCGGCAAAAAACACCCTGTGGCAGTAATCGAGTCCGAAGCCAAAGGAAAAACGATTGACCACAAAGCCGGAACAAACTAGATAAACACCAAACAGTCACCGCCGGAGAACCGAGAGAGTTACCCCGATCGACACACAATCAAGGGAAGAAAACAAGATGGTCACCATCGCCACCCCGGGGCCGGAAGGCTCACACGCCTGGCAGGCCGCAAGGCAATATGCCCCCCAGGCCCGATTACTCGCTCTGCCCGACAACGCCGCCGTTTTTGCCGCTCTCGCCCAGGGGACAGCCGACCATGCTCTGATCCCCGCCTACAACACCCGTGAGGGGCGCAAGCGGGATTTCTGCCATCTATTGGCTGAAAACCCCGACCATTACTGGATCGACAACATCGTTGTGCCAATACACCTTTCACTGGGGGCCTTTAATGGCGAAACCCCGCTTAACACCCTGATCGGGCGCCCTCCCCTGCTGCGGCAATGCGAAGAGTACATAGCCAACCATTTTCCCACCGCCGACCTGTTGGCGGTCCACGATCTGGAGGCGGCGGTGGCCAGAATCAGGGCCGAGGGGCGGAGCGATTGCGGAGTGATCGAAGCGGAACCGGCCCTGCTCGCCGGCGGGCTTGTCCTGCGGGAAAGGGAGATAACCCCCTACAACCGCACCCGTTTTGCCCTGTTGGGAAAAAAATTACCCCCCATCAGCGGTTACGACGCCACCGCCGCCATCACCACTCCGCTCAAGGACCGGGTGGGCCTGCTCCACGACATGCTGGGGGAGTTTGCCCGCCGGGGCATCAACCTGCTGGATATGGACTCGGAAACCGATCCCAGGAGCCAGGAGCTGCGCTTCTATATTGAAATGGAGGGCCACATTGAAGACCCCGGCATTCAGGAAGCCCTGCACCAGATCGCCGACGAGGTGATCAGGGAAACCGGAAGCATCAGGGTGCTGGGCAGTTACCCCCGGGTGGACATGCGGACCAAACGGATCAAAAGATGCGGTTTTATCGGCAGCGGCGAGATGAGCCAGTGGTTTGCCCGCCGCCTGGAAGGCGAAGGCTACCAGGTACTGCTCACCGGACGTAACAGCGAATTACGCCCCGAGGAGATGATTCCCCAAGTGGAACTGGTGGCGGTCTGCGTGCCGATCAGCGCCACCGCAGCCACGGTGCGGAAGTATGGTCCCCTGCTGAGCGAAAAACAGGCCCTGATCCTGCTGGCCGGCGAAGCCGAGGAGAGCGTGGCCGCCGCCCTGGAAGCCACCGCCCCCGGGGTTGAGGTGATGCTGGTTCACAATCTCTGGGGCCCCAAGGCCGCCACCATGAAAAACAAAAACGTCTCCCTGGTCCGCACCCAGCGCAGCGGCGTACTTTGCCGGGAGTTCGAGGCGTTCTTGTACAAGCACGGCGCGACCATCTCCCTGGATTCCGGCCCCCGTCACAACCTGCTGATGGGCGTGGGCCAGAAACTGCCCAGCGCCACCGCTATCGCCCTGGCCATGACCCTGCGCCAGCACACCCTGCCCTCCGGGGAGATCGAGCGCCACTCCACCCTGACCTCGGCCTACTCCATGCTGGCCATGGCCCGGGTCCATTTTCAGAATCCGCGCACCTACGCCGAAATTCTGGCCTGCCCCGGTCAGGGTCGGCGGATCCCCCGGGATTTCGCGGCCAACCTCCAAACCGTGCTGGAGTTGGCCGAAGGGGGCAATATCGGCGCCCTTTGCGAACTGGTCGAACAGAACCGGGCCTTCCTGGGGGATAATTTCCTCGGTCCCACCATGAAACTGGCCCTGGAGGTGGACAATCTGCTGGGTAGGGCGCGCAACTGAAGGCCAAACTTTTTTGGGAACCTTTCCCCCGCGCCACTGTCTAAACAAGCAAAAGCCCCTTTCCTCCTTCCAAAGGTTTTGTGCTTTTTACCCTCTCTCCTTCCAAACGCCCCTAACCGGGCAAAGCAAAAAGGCCCTCCCCCGGAAACGGGGGAGGGCCTTTTTCTTTGCCCTTGGGATGGCACTGAGGCTGAAGCATCCTCAACCGCACTGCACCTCGATCCGGCGGGGCTTGGCCGGTTCCACCTTGGGCAGGACCAGATTGAGCAGGCCATCGGCCATGGAAGCCACAATCTTGGCCTGATCAATGGTCTCGGCGATGGTGAAACGGCGCTGATAGTGGCCGGTTTCAAACTCCCGCAGCAGAACTCGCTCCTCGCTGCCGCCATTGCCGCTCTTGTGCCCCTTGATGGTCAGGGTATCGTTTTCCAGGTTAATCTCCACCCCGCTCCTGTCCACCCCGGGCATCTCCGCCAGCAAATGGACCGCCTCATCGGTTTCATAAATATCAACGGCGGGCACGAAATAACGCTCGGGTTTGGTGGGCTCCCCGGCCTGCCGCACTTCCTGTTTCTGATAGACCTGCATCTCTTTTTCGCTCATATCAAACCTCCTGCTGGCATCTTGCGTAACTCATCAACTATCCGATCTGCCTAATCACTCTTGACCTCAATCCGACGGGGTTTGACCTCCTCGGCTTTGGGCAGGGTAATCAGCAGAATGCCGTTTTGGGTGGTGGCCTTCACCCCCTCGGGGTTGATACGGGTGGGCAGGGTCAGGGCCCGGCTGAAACGACCCCGCTCAATCTCCCGGCGGTGGTAGGAACATTTCTCCACCCCGGTTTCGAGCCGCCGCTCACCCTTGATGGTCAGGGTATCACCCTCCACCGCGATATCCAGTTCGGCCGCCTTGACCCCTGGAATCTCGGCCCGGACATGGATCGCGTGTTCATCCTCGGCCACGTTCAGGGCAGGAAAGACCGTGGCGCCGGGCCGGGCCGGAAAATCGCCTCCGCCCCCCCGGAAAAGGGCATCAAACTCCCGCCGCATCTTCTCCAGGTCCGCCCATGGATTGCGAAAAACCGGCTGATCGTAAAATCTCATAATCGCCATAAGCCACCTCCATGCAACATAAAAGGTTATTTGATCAGTGCCATCACCAGGCCCGTTCTTCTCGTCCGAAAAATGTAAGACCGATCCAGCCGCTGTCAAGATCACCCTCCCCCTGCCGCCTCAATACTTTTTTCTCTTTGCCTTGTGGCGGTTCAACCGGTTAATGTGGTGACTTAGCCGCAAAAACCAACGCCAGCCGACGGAGCCACGCCATGACCTTTCAGGAGCTAGAGGAAGCATTAACCATTTTCGGACTGGAGCGACAGGCCACCCTGGCAGAGATCAAAAACCGCCACCGGGAGCTGGTCAAACGCTACCACCCGGATGCCAGTCCCGCAGCAAGACCTCCCGATGCCCGGGAGGAACGAGAGATTCGCCGGATCAACGCCGCCTACCGCCTCCTGCTGGCCTATATCTCCGCCTACAGCTTCTCCTTCAGCGAGGAGGAGTTCTACCGCCAGAATCCCGAAGAGCGCCTGCAACATCAGTTCGGTAACGATCCCCTCTGGGGCAACGGCTGGAGTTGAACCAGGCCTGAATCGCCCCCGACCAAGATGATGGTTGACAACGGATCCCCATCGTATATGATAGTAATTAATTACTTACAATCAGCAAAGGAGCGGCACCATGAAAATCGGCGGTCATAAGCACCTGCCTGCGGAACAGCGGCGGGAGTTGACGGTGGCGGCAGTGATCGATCTGGCGGGGGAGCAAAACCCCGAGGAGATCACCACCAGTGCCATCGCCGCGCGGATGCAGCTGACCCAGGGCGCGCTCTTTCGCCATTTTCCAAGTAAAGAGGCGATCTGGCAGGCGGTGATGGAGTGGGTTGCCAGACAACTTAGCCGGCGGGTGGAAAAGGCGTCCTGGCAGGCGGCCTCCCCGTTGGCAGCCCTGGAAGCGGTCTTCACTACCCATATCGATTTCGTCGTCCAGCACCCGGGAGTGCCGCGGATGCTCTTCGGACAACTGCAAAAAGCCGGCGACACCCCCGCCAAGCAGGTAGTTCGCAGCTTGCTGGCCCGTTACGGGGAACACCTGCAGGAGATCATCGAGGCGGGCAAACAACGGGGAGAGATCGCCGCCGGGATCGACGGCACCGTCGCCGCCAGCCTGTTTATCGGTTCAATCCAGGGGCTGGTCATGCAATCCCTGCTGCTGGATGATTTCGCCCTTGTCCGTCGCCAGGCCCCGGCGGTCTTCCTCATTTTCCGCCGGGGGATCATGGCATGAAAATGGGGAGAACCGTTTTTCAGACCACGCTGGTGACCATCCTGGTCCTGGCCCTGATCGTCCTGGTTGGCTGGCGTCTTTACCGGGTCACCAGACCGCTGCCGCTCCCCCAGGCCACCCCTCCCCTGGTGGAGTTCCAAACCCTGAACGCGCAGGACCTGGAGTTATGGGTAGATTACGTCGGCACCGTGGAAGCCCGCCGCCGCGCCTCGGTTTCGACCCTGGTGGGAGGACGGCTG
The DNA here is from genome assembly GCA_011048585.1 of Desulfurivibrio alkaliphilus. Classification (GTDB taxonomy): domain Bacteria; phylum Desulfobacterota; class Desulfobulbia; order Desulfobulbales; family Desulfurivibrionaceae; genus Desulfurivibrio; species Desulfurivibrio alkaliphilus_A. The sequence continues at coordinate 4,454 of DSDS01000054.1, forward strand.
GCTGAATTGCCCCGCCGGGAGGGTGAAACGGTGGCCAAGGATGAACTGCTGATCCGACTTGACCAGCTGGAGTTGCGGGCTGAACGGGACCGGCTGGCGGAGGCCCTGGCCGGAGACGAGGC
>DSDS01000163.1 GCA_011048585.1 Desulfurivibrio alkaliphilus
GAACTTGGCCGCTATTGGGCGGAGAAGGGTTGTGCCATTCAGCAACCCTACGACATGGAGGTTGGGGCCGGCACCTTTCATCCCGCCACCCTGCTGCGGGCCCTGGGTCCCGAGCCATGGAAGGCCGCCTATGTGCAGCCTTCCCGGCGTCCCACCGACGGCCGCTACGGGGAAAATCCCAATCGGCTGCAGCATTACTACCAGTATCAGGTGATCATCAAGCCCTCCCCGCCCGATATCCAGGAGATGTATATCGAGAGCCTTACCCGCTTTGGACTCGATCCCCTGGAGCACGATATCCGTTTCGTCGAGGATGACTGGGAGTCCCCCACCCTGGGAGCCTCCGGTCTGGGCTGGGAGGTTTGGCTGGACGGGATGGAGATCACCCAGTTTACCTATTTCCAGCAGGCCGGCAGCCTGGATCTCCACCCGGTGACGGTGGAGGTGACCTACGGCTTGGAGCGGATTGCCATGTACCTGCAGGGGGTGGAGAGCGTTTATGATATCTCCTGGAATGGTCGGGTCAGCTATGGCGATATCTTTCTCCAGGCTGAAAAAGAATTTTCCGCCTTTAACTTCGAACATGCCAACGTGGAGCGGTTGCTGGAGTTTTTCAGCGTTTACGAGTCCGAGGCCTTTCGCCTGCTGGAGCTTGGACTGATCCTGCCAGCCTACGACTACTGCTTGAAGTGTTCCCACACCTTCAACCTGTTGGACGCCCGCAAGGCGATCAGCGTGGCCGAGCGCACCCGCTATATCGGCCGGATTCGTAATATTGCCCGCAAGGTGGCGGAGCAGTACGTGGCCAAGCGGGAGGAGCTGGGCTTTCCTTTGGTGGCGCGGGGGTAACGCGGGGGGAAGGAGTGGCGGAAGTGCATGGGAATCGAACCCACCCACCGGGCTATTAACCCGGTGCACCGGATTTGAAGTCCGGGAGGGCCACCAGTGCCCTTTCCACTTCCGTGGCAGCGGCTTTGCAGCATAGTTGCTTCCGGTCCCGGCGACAACTTTTTTTCGTACTCGGGCTGGAAAAAATGGGCGGAACCGGCGGGGATCTTGTCGATCCGATCGATTTTCCGGGCTATAAACCTAAAGCTTTAGCAAGAGGTGCGTTCCAGCCATGGAATGTCAGCGTTTCCAGAAGTTGATCAGAAACTGGTATTTTCAGGTGCAGAGTGAAGCCATGGCTCCGGCCCGGATGGTTCTCTTCATGGAGAAACACCTTGCCGAATGCCCCGTCTGCCTGGCGGATACCCGGGTTAGGGAGGAGGTGCAACGGATCACCACCTTTGTTCTGCCGGAGGTTAAAATTCGCAAGGCCTCGGAAGATGAGAAAGAGGATAAGGTTACCAAGGATCGTTCCGAGGAGGATGAATCCGAGGAGGAAGAGGAGGAAGAGGAGGAAGAGGAGGAAGAGGAGGACGAAATCTGATTCCCCCCGTTTGCTCCTGAGCATCAAAAAGCCCGTCTTCCCTCGCTGGAAGACGGGCTTTTTTTATATGGTAACCGGCGCGGCCGGATTATGCGTTGGTGGCGATGCAGGGACTTGAACCCCGGACTCTGCGGATATGAGCCGCATGCTCTAACCAACTGAGCTACATCGCCGTGGAGAGGGTCTATATGGTAAATTTTGCCGGAATTGTCAACCAGAAATCGGCTGATCAAAGCCGTGTTGTCAGTCCCGGCATAAAAAAAGGAAGAAGGATTGTAGCATCCTTCTTCCTGTTAACACGCAAAGCTCTAAAAGGTCGCGGTTTAAGCGCAGGCCTTATACACAGCCGGTGGGCTTCGGCAGGCCGGCCATCTTGCAGGCTCCCTTACCCGGACCGGAGGGGAACAGCTCGTAGATCCGCTTCAGCGGGTAGCCGGTGGTCTTGGAAAGAATCCGAACCATGGGGGCGATCCCGTTCTTCTTGAAGTACTCCTGCAGGATGTCGATGATCTTGCGATGCTCATCGGTCAACTCATCGATACCTTCGACGCCTTTTACGTAGTCAACCCACTCCTGGCTCCACTCTTCCATCCCTTTGGTCAGGAAGCCGTCTTCGTCCACATTGAAGGTTTTACCCTTATGCTCGATGGTGGCCATTGTCTCCTCCTTAGCTAATAGTTTAATCTAATATGAAAAACATCCACTTGCCTACTGAGTAAGATGCCGTTTCTTACTATATGCCATATCCTTTGTCAAGCGATGGCAGCCGCTTTTTTTGGCGACAACCGCTTTGATTCGATCTCGGGGGTTGATGTTGTTTTATTTAGTTATAACAGTGTCCTTTGCCCAATTTTCCTCGTCGTGAACTGGATAGTCGATATTATAGTGCAGCCCCCGCGACTCCTTGCGGAGAATCGCGCAGCGGACGATTAGTTCGGCCACCAGAGCGATATTGCGTAATTCAATCAGGTCGGGGGTCAGCAGGTAGTCGCGGTAGTGACGCTCCACCTCGGCGACGATCGGTTGCAGCTGCTCCTGGACCAAATTGAGTCGTTTTTCGCTGCGGACGATTCCGACATAGTTCCACATCAGGCGGCGAATCTGATCCCAGTTGTGGCTGACCAGCACCGCTTCGTCCAGGGGCTCGGCTTGACCGGGCCGCCAGGGGGGCGGTGGCGGTGGTTGCCGGGCGGCCAGTCGGGGCCAGTCCCTTTCACACTGCTCCCAGGCCCGATGGGCGTACACCACCGCTTCCAGCAGGGAGTTGCTGGCCAAACGATTGGCGCCGTGCAGACCGGTGCAGGCTGTTTCCCCCAGCACGTATAGATTTTCCAGATTACTGCGCCCCTGCAGGTCGCTGACTACCCCCCCGCACATATAGTGGGCTGCCGGCACCACCGGGATCGGCTCCTTGGTGAGATCGATCCCCAGTCTCAGGCAGGTCCGATAGATGGTGGGAAAGCGCTTGATCAAAAAAGCGGCGGGCTGGTGGGTGATATCGAGAAAGACGCAATCATCACCGCTGGCTTTCAGCTCCAGGTCGATGGCGCGGGCGACAGTGTCGCGGGTGGCCAAGTCACCCCGGGGATCGTACTTGGCCATAAAGGGTCGGCCGTGACGATCAATCAGCCTTCCCCCCTCCCCCCGTACCGCCTCGGAGATCAAAAAGTTTTTGGCCCGGTGGTGATAGAGGCAGGTAGGGTGAAACTGCACGAACTCCAGATTGGCCACCCTGGCCCCGGCCCGGTAAGCCATGGCGATTCCGTCTCCGGTGGCGATGTCGGGGTTGGTGGTATAGAGATAAACCTTGCCGCTGCCGCCGGTGCAGAGCACCGTGGCCCGGGCGGTCCAGCTCTCCACCCGCTGGCTGTCCCGGTTGAAGACATAGGCGCCGAAACAGTGGTCGCTGTACGGCGAATTCGCGGTCAGGCCGATTTTGGAGCCGATCAACAGGTCCACGGCCAGGTGGTTTTCCAGAATGGTGATGCGGGGTTCGGCGGTGGCTTGTTGCAGCAGGCTTTCCTCGATCCGGCTGCCGGTGCGATCCATGGCGTGGGCGATCCGACGGGCGGAGTGGCCTCCCTCCCTGGCCAGGTCCAGTTCGCCATGATCCGGCTCGGCCCTTTGGAAATCCACCCCCAGGGCCATCAGCTCACGGATCCGCTCCGGGCCGCTTTCCACCACCATCCGGACCACCTCGGGGTGGCAGAGGCCGTCGCCGGCGGCGAGGGTGTCCCGGATGTGGGCGGCGAAGGAGTCGGTGGGGTCCAGCACCGCGGCGATCCCTCCCTGGGCCAGGTTGGTGGCGCTGTCCAGCTTGTGTTTCTTGGTGATCAAGGTGACCCGGCCCAGCCGGGCCGCCTTGAGGGCGAAGGAGAGGCCGGAGATGCCGCTGCCGATGATCAGAAAGTCGGTCTGGTGTTCCAAGGCGTTGCAATCCTCCCGTGATCTGGTACGCTACCTACCGTTTTGTGGTGTTACTCTCTTTACACACAATACCGGACCTGGTCGATGAGCGAAATCAAATTGGTGGTTTTTGACTGTGACGGAGTGATGTTTGATTCCCGGGAGGCCAACCGGGAGTACTACAACCATATCCGGCACCATTTCGGGCGCCCTCCCATGGACGAGGAGGAGCTGGACTATGTTCACATGCATCAGGTAAACGATTCGATTCGCCACCTGTTTCGCGACTACCCGGCCGAGCTGCCCGCCGTTGACCGCTATCGGCAGGAGTTGGACTACCGGCCCTTTCTGCGCTTTATGCGTATGGAACCGGATCTGCCCCGGTTTCTCGATTACCTGCGGCCCCGCCGCAAAACCGCGATCAGCACCAACCGCACCACCACCATGACCATGGTCTTAAGCATCTTCAAGCTGACCGCCTGTTTCGACCGGGTGGTGACCGCCCAGGATGTGACCAACCCCAAGCCCCATCCCGAGGCCCTGGAGCGGATCATGACCGATCTGGGGGTGGCGGCGGATCAAACCATCTATATCGGCGACTCCCAGGTGGATCGGGACCACACCGCCGCCGCCGGGGTGCCGCTGATCGCCTTTAAAAATTCCGCCTTGGAGGCCGAATACCACGTGACGAGCTTCATGGAGGTCATCGGTCTGCC
>DSDS01000112.1 GCA_011048585.1 Desulfurivibrio alkaliphilus
GAGGACGAGTTTGCCGTGGGAGCTCGGGTAAAGCATCCCTTTTTCGGTCTGGGTCTGCTGGAGAAAAAGAGCGGGCCGCGGACGGTGGAGGTTAACTTTGATCGGCATGGGCGCAAAACCCTGCATTTGGATTATGCCAAACTGGAACAGGTATGAACGCTAACTCTATGGACTACCATCATGCCTGGCGCTATCTGGACAGCCTGCAATTTTTTAAGATCAAGCTGGGGCTGGACAGCATGGAGCGCTTCCTGGAACGGCTGGGCAATCCCCACCACGGGATCCGCTTTGTCCATGTTGCCGGTACCAATGGTAAGGGTTCCACCGCCTCGGCCCTGATGGCTATGCTGGAGCAGGCCGGATATCGGGTCGGGCTTTATACCTCGCCCCACCTCAGTTGCGTTCGGGAGCGTTTCCGGATCGGGGCCGGTTATATCAGCGAGGAGCAGTTTGCCCGCCATGCCGCCGCCATCCATGGTGTGCTCAATGGGGAGCAGATCACCTATTTTGAGTTTACCACCGCCCTGGCCCTGCTTTGGTTTGCCGCCGAGCGGGTGGATCTGGCGATCATGGAGGTGGGGATGGGAGGGAGGTTGGATGCCACCAACGTGATCATCCCCCTGGTTGGTGTGATCACCAATGTCTCCATGGATCACCAGGCCTATCTGGGCAGCACCCTGGCCGAGGTGGCGGCAGAGAAGGCGGGAATAATCAAGCCCGGTGTCCCCTTGGTGACCGGGGTGGGCGCCGATGATTCCCGGCGGGTGGTGGAGGAGCACTGCCGGCGGCTGGCCGCCCCCCTTTATCTGCTGGGCCGTGATTTTTCCTGGTCACCATCTTCCCCCCCATCCGCTGATGAAAGTTGGGACTACACTGGAATTGGGAGCGGTTATGGCGGTTTGCCCTCCGCCTTGCGTGGGGCCCATCAGCGGGACAATCTCAGTCTGGCCTTGGCGGCCCTGGAGCTTTTGGCCGATTCCCTGCCGGTGGGGGAGGGTGCGATCCGGGCCGGTTTGGCCGGGGTTGTCTGGCCCGGCCGCCTGGAGTTGTTGCAATTGCCACGACCCGAGGAGGGGAGCTGGCGGGTGTTGCTGGATGGGGCCCATAACCCGGCGGGGGTGGCCAGCCTGGTGGCGGCCCTGGGCCGGGATTTCCGTTACCATCGCCTGATTCTGGTCTGGGCCAGCATGGCGGACAAGGATATGGCGGCTACTTTGGATCTGATCGCCCCCCTGGCAGACATCTTTATCCTGACCAGGCCGGAGAGTGAGCGTTCAGCCACACCTGAGGCGTTGCGGGCACTGCTGCCGGAAGCCGCCGGGGCTTCGGCCCTGACCGCCGCCACCGTGGCCGAGGCTCTGGCCCTGGCTCGGCAGCGGTGTGAGCCCGATGATCTGGTGGTGGTGGCCGGCTCCCTCTATCTGGTCGGCGCCGCCCGCGTGTTGCTGGCCGGAGAACTGGTTGAAAGTGATGGCAGATGATTTTTGCAGCGCCCTGGACGGGGTGGATGAGGCCGATATTCGCCGGGAGAAGAACAAGGCCCGAGAGCTGCGCAGAACCCCGTGGTGGCGGCGCAAGTTGGCTGAGGGACGTTGCCACTACTGCGGCCGGCAATGCCCCCCCGGCGAATTAACCATGGATCACGTGGTACCCTTGGCCCGGGGCGGGCGCAGCACCAAAGGGAACCTGGTGGCCTGCTGCAAGGAGTGTAACACCGCCAAAAAGACCCGCCTGCCCGGGGAGTGGGAGGGCTATCGCTGATGGGTCGCGGGATCGGGGTCGGGACTGCTCAGGCGCCCCCGAAACAGATTCCGATCTCCCGGGCGGTCAGGAGCTTGTCGCTGTCCAGTTGAACCTTTTTGCGGTGTTTGATCGCGTCGGCCAGGGGAACCGGGACCATGTCCGGGGTTTTCAGGGCCACCATATGGTTGAAGATCTCCTGTTCGGCCATTCTCACCGCCGCTCCACCGAAACGCAGGGCCAGCAGGCGATCGAAAGTGGTGGGGGACCCGCCCCGTTGAAGATGGCCCAGGGTCAGGGAGCGGGTATCCTTGCCGGTATTGCTGCGGATCTGTTCGGCGACCCACTCTCCGATCCCCCCCAGCAGTGCCTCGTCACGACCCAGCTCTGCCTTCCTTTTACAGATCGCCTTTTGCATGTTGGCGGCCTTGGCTCCCTCAGCCACCACCACGATGGCATAGTGCTTGTCCCGCAGGTCGTTGTCGTTGATCTTCTGGCAAACAGCTTCGACTTCAAAGGGGATTTCTGGAATCAGGATGACGTCGGCACCGCCGGAGATCCCGGCGTTCAGCGCGATCCAACCTGAATCCCGGCCCATCACCTCCACCACCATCACCCGGTCGTGGGACTTGGCGGTGGAGTGCAGCTTGTCCAGGGCTTCGGTGGCGGTGGAGACGGCGGTGTCGAAACCGAAGGTGCGCTGGGTGGCCTCCAGGTCGTTATCGATGGTTTTGGGTACCCCGATCACCGGCATTTCCTTTTCCACCGCGAACCGATGGGCGATCTCCAGGCTGCCGTCGCCCCCCACCGCGATATGGCAGAAGAAACCAAGGCGGCGGAAGTTGCGCATGATCCGGTCGGAAAGGTCCAGGGTCTGGATTTCGCCGGCCAGGTTTTCCACCGGCATGGCAAAGGGGTTGCCCTTGTTGGTGGAGCCCAGGATGGTCCCGCCCAACGGCATGATATCCTCCACCTTTTCAGGAGTAAGGCGGATCAGTTCGTCGGGGTCGAGCAGGCCGCGATAGCCGCTTTTACTACCGTAGATTTCCCAGCCCTTCCGGTAGGCCGACTTGGTAACCGCGTAAATTACCGCGTTGAGACCGGGGGCGTCACCGCCGCCGGTGGAAATGACAATCTTCCTCATGGCCGCCAACCTCTTTCAGCTTAAGTCAGCCGCTTATCGGCCCACTGATAATTCGGCCCATTATAATAAGGGTGCAACATCCGGTCAAAGCAAAAACCATGGCTACCCTTGACTTTTTCGCCGTAATTGCTTAATCTTCCCCTTAAGCGATCACACTGAGGCCTTTAGCTTCGGAACCTTTTTATAAACCTCGTAGCAAGGAGAATCTGACATGCTGGAAGTAACGCCGTTGGCGGCGGAAAAATTGAAGGCGTACCTGACCGACAACAACATTGTCTCGCCGGTGCGAGTGGCCCTGATGCAGGGTGGTTGAGCCGGTCCCTCCCTGGGATTGGCTCTGGATGAGCCAAAAGATAGCGATACCACCCACGATCAGGACGGGATTAAGTTTCTCATTGACAACAGCCTGAGCAAGCAGTGCGGGCTGGTGCGGGTTGACTTTGTCGATGCCGGGGCCCGTTCCGGTTTTTCGATCTCTTCGGCCAACCCCCTGGGTGGCGGCGGCTGTGGCAGTTCATGCAGCACCGCCAGCGGGTCCTGTGGCTGCTAGGTAGCTCGGGCTACGGTAGCCACAGGCCGGTAGATGCCGCCTGAAGCTGGTATTTAAAGCCCCCCGCGCTTGGCGTGAGGGGCTTTTTTTGTGGTTCCGAAGCCTGATAAAGCGGGAGGAGACTTGATGGGCGGTGGTGGTGGGTTGATTGGCCGGGAGGATGGGCTTTTTTTACTGGCTTTGGCCCGGGCGGTGATTGCCGAGCGGTTAGGTCTGGCCACCGCTGAGCCGCCCCTGCCGCCGGGTTGTGATGCGGCCCTGCTGGGTCAACGGCGGGGGGTGTTTGTGACCCTGAAGCGGAATGGCCAGCTCCGAGGGTGTATCGGCAGTTTGAGCCCCCGCCAACCTCTGCTTGACGGAGTGCGGCAGAATGCCTTGAATGCCGCCTTTCATGATCCCCGATTCCCCCCTCTTGATGCCGCCGAACTGGCAGAGCTGCGGATCGAAGTGAGCGTCCTAACCCCCCTGTCTCCCCTTGATTACACTGATGGCTCCGAGCTTCCCTCCCGACTGCGAGCGGGGCGGGACGGGGTTCTCCTGGAAAAGGGTGGTTGTTCCGCCACCTTCCTGCCCCAAGTATGGGAGCAGTTGCCCGATCCGGTCGACTTCCTGGGGCATCTGTGCCTCAAGGCGGGCCTGCCGGCCGACGCTTGGCGGCATGAGCGGCTGCGGGTCCAGACCTATCAGGTGCAGTCATTTGGCGAAAGTTAATCGAGGCTGGGGCGTGGTTTATTGCTTTTTGCCCTCGCCTGTGGTACATGGCCCCAATTATCTCCCCCAGGTGGCCCGGATGGCGGAACTGGTAGACGCAAGGGACTTAAAATCCCTCGGCCGTAAGGCTGTGCGAGTTCGATTCTCGCTCCGGGCACCATTAAAAACTCCAGCGCAATGCGCTGGATCCCAGAACGCCTTGATTATTCGTATCCGTTCACCATGGTCAACAACTTGTCGATTTAACGGGCTGTAATCGTTAAGCAGTGCCGCAGGTTCGGGCAAGCGGCCAAGCGCCGCGTACCCCGTGTACGTAAGCCTGGCTGATCGC
>DSDS01000166.1 GCA_011048585.1 Desulfurivibrio alkaliphilus
CAGGGTAGCCAAAGCGGTCCGGTCGCCGCCGTGCAACAGGTAAGCCAGGGCGGAATGTTCGTAGTCGCTGGCCGCCTCCCATGCCACCAGACAGCAGTGCCGGGCCCGGGTCACGGCCACGTAAAGCAAACGCAGCTCTTCGGCGAACTCCTCTTCACGGCGGCGCAGGCGTTGGTCATCGTTGGGCGCGATCACGATCTTCCCCAGCCGCTGATCCGCCGGGTCGTGGAAGGTGAACAGCTCTTCTCGCCGCCTGCTCCGCCGCCCCTCGCCCTTCCAGAGGTAGGGGCAGTAGACCACCGGAAACTCCAGGCCCTTGCTGCGATGGATGGTCAACACCCGCACCGCCGCTTCATCGCTTTCCAGCCGCAACTCATCGGCATCGCCGCCCTGGTTGCTCCCGGCAATGCTCGCATCCAGCCACTTGCTTAGGGCGGCGGGTCGCAGATGCCCTTCCCGTTCCTGCTGGTGCATAAGTTCAAAAAGATGGCGGTAGTTGGTAAGCCGTCTTTCACCGTCGGGGTTTGTCAGGAGGCGGGCCGCCAGCCGTTTTTCCCCTCCGATTGCCCGGGCCATGGCCATAAAACCCCGCTCCCGCCACAGCAAACGCCAGCGGCTGAAATCATCGAGCCAGACCTGCCAGTTTTTGCCGTCGTCGGCCAGGGCGGCCAACTCCCGGGGGGTGGCGGCCAGCAACTCGGTGAACATGGCCGCTCGGCGCCGGGGATCCCCCGCGCCCTCCTGCAGGCCACGGAGCAGGATGGCCAACTGCCGGGCCTCGCTACTCTGAAACACTGAATCGGGGCTGTAAACCACGGCCTTGATCCCTTTCTTCCGCAAAGCGGCCTGCATGGCCTCCGCTTGCCGATTGCTGCGGACCAGAATGGCGATATCGGGGGGGCGCAAGGGGTGAAAACCTTCAGGAAGGCTGATTCCGGCGCCTCCGGCAAGCAGGCCGGCAATATCCGCCGCCACCAGCTCCGGGAGCAGTTTCTCCACCCGACCCTTCACCGGCCGGTTGCCGCCGGCGCCGGCAACGCGATCAGCCAGTTGCGGCGGCAGAGTCAGGAACTGCAGGGGGAGATGGCCGCCGGCATCGCTCCCCTGCCAGCAATCCTCCGCCTCCGGCCTGGGTTCGACCCTGGGAAAGTCGATCTCCGGCACCATGAAAGGGTTGGTCACCCCGCCGAAAAGGGCGTTGACCGCCGCCACCATTCCTCGATCGGCCCGCCAGTTGACGGTCATGGTGTAGCGTTGCCCGCCGCTGTCCCGGGCGGCTCGCAGGTAGGCGAAAATGTCGGCCCCACGGAAACCGTAGATGGCCTGCTTGGGGTCGCCGATCAGGATCAGCCGCGAGGGGGAGAGTGCCGGCGAGTCGGATGGGCGGCCGTAGACGGCCTGGAAGATGGCGTACTGGACAGGATCGGTATCCTGAAATTCATCGATCAGGGCCACCGGGTAGCGGTTGGCGATCAATCGAGCCAGGGGGTAGCCATCGGTTCCCGTCAAGGCTTGCGCCAGCCGGTAGAGCAGGTCGTCGAAGGATTGCGTCCGGGCCGCGTAAAGCCGAGCCGGTAATTGCCGGCGGGCAAACCCGATCAGGCCCTTGATGGTGTGAAGACGGTAATGATGGGCAAGCCGGGTCGAAGCTGCCAGATAAGCACTCCAGAGCGGGAAAAAGGGGTGTTCCGGCACCCTGCCCTTAGCGATCGCCTTTTTGGGGCAAACCTTGGCCTCGGGATCCCTGAATTTTTCCGGGGTTAACTGCTCACCGCCCTCGGGAACCAGAAATGAATCCGGCTGGGGCTCGGCCAGATAGGCGGCCAGTTGCTCCAGAAGGCCGGCGTCGATGCGGCGGCTGACCTCCACCCTGAAGTCGCTCTGTTTAAGAATCGCGACAATGGTTTCCCGGTTTTCCCGCCAACACTGCCGCGCTAAGCCGAAGGCCGCCAAGGCCGCGGCGATCAGCTCAGTCATCTCTCCGGCGGCGAGGTCGATCTCCCCCCCCGGAGGCTGAAGGCCTTCCAGTACCGGAAAATCGCGATGCCGGGCCGCGGTCCCGGCGATCCGCAGCCATGAGTCCAAGCCCTCGCCCAGAGGCAACAGGGCCAACAGCCGTGGATCATCACCGTGGAAAACGGTGGCCAGATAATCGCGGACAATCTCCTCCAGCAGCAGCTTGCTCTCGCTGATTAGCTCCAACTCGAAGGGCATGCCGCTCTCGAAGGCCCCCTGCTGCAGCATTTGGTGGCAAAAACCATGGATGGTGGTCACCGCCGCCTGATCGATCTCGGTAAGGGCTTTTTGCAGCAGCAGCCGGTCTCGTTGCCGATCGCGGCTGTTGGTCAGCAGGTGGTTAAGAAAATGGTCGCGGGAGTTGACCCTCCCCTCAAAGAGGGCCAGGGCGGTCTGGACCCGGGCGCGCAGACGTTCATGCAGTTCGGCGGTGGCGGCCTCGGTGAAGCTCAAGACCAGAATTTGGTCCACCGACAGCTCCTGCTCCAGGATAAAACGCAGATAGAGGGCGGAGATGGAGTGGGTTTTGCCGGTTCCGGCACTGGCCTCGATCAATTGAATCGGCGCCACCGGCAAGGTTTCGGGGGCGAAGGGCAGACCCCCGTTGGTGGGGAAAGATGGCGGGGTATAGTTTTCCCTCTGAACTTTCATGAGTTAGCACTCTAAGCTGCTCCCCCGGATTAAGCAACACCATTGTGCTGGTCACGTTTGCAATTGACGAGCCACGTGAAAACAGCTAGAACTTTACGGCCAAGTTCGGATTAAGGCGAGGCCCCGCTGTTGTTAAACCACTATAAGGAGCATACCATGAAGCTCTCTCTGCGCATGAAAGTCATGATAATTCCCCTGACCCTGGTGGTTGCCGCCATCACCCTGCTGATCGGGGTTTCCCTCTGGGTGGTCAACGGTCTCTGGCAGAAAGAGATCGAAACCTTGACCCTGACCCAGGTGGCCCTGAACGAGAAGAGTATTCAAAATCTGGAAAAGAGGGCCCTCAGCCTGGGGCTGCTGGCCGCCGGCTACCCAGGAGTGCAGGAGGCTTACGAACTGGCCCATGGCGGGGATGAGGCCCAGGGGCGGATGGTGCTGCGCCGGAGCTTCGATCTGCTGCAAAGGGATGCCCAGCGGCTGCTGGGCGGCACCCTTGAAACCCAGATCCATTTCCACCTGCCGCCGGCCAAAAGCTTTCTCCGCACCTGGCGGCGGGCCGGAGAGCGGGACGGGGGCGATGATCTGGCCGCTTTTCGCCATACCATCCTCAAGGCCTCCCGGGATCAGGCCGTGGTTTCCGGGGTGGAGGTGGGGGATCAGGGGTTCGCCATGCGCGGCATCGTTCCCATTGTCAACCAGAATGGCCGGTTCCTCGGCACGGTGGAAGGGATATTCTCCCTGCAGAGCATGGTGGACACCGCCCTCTCCGGGACCGGCGACAATGTCGCCATCTATCTACTGGCCCGGGACCTTGATCTCGCTCGGGCCGCCAAGGCAGCCAATCCGCCGCTCACCGGGGACATGGCCCGGGTCTTTACCACCGCCGCCGCCGAGACCGATCCCTTCATCGACAGCGAGTTTATCCAGGCCGCCCAAAAGGGGGTGACCACCGCCCAGGTTGAGGGCCGGCTCCTGATTGCCCAACCCGTGTTTGACTATGCCGACGAGATGAAGGGGGTTCTGGTTTTTGTCCGTGACGTTCACGATCAAATCGCCTTGATCAAGGCCCTGCGCTGGGGCCTGGCCCTGGGCGGCGGCGCCCTGCTGGCGGCCCTGGGCGGCCTGCTTTACTATTTCAGCTCCTCCATTGTCTGCAATATCAGCCGGTTGGTCCGGGGGCTGGACGACGAGTCCTTGCAGATCTCCTCCTCCGCCGATCAGGTAGCCTCCAGCGGTCAGGAACTGGCCGAGGGCGCTTCCGAGCAGGCGGCTTCCCTGGAAGAAACCTCGGCCTCTTTGGAAGAGATTGCCGCCATGACCAAACAGAATGCCGACAACGCCGGCCAGGCCGATGCCTTGATGCGGGAGGTCAGCGCCATCGTCAACCGGGCCGGAGAGTCCATGGCCGCGCTCACATCCGCCATGCAGACCATCAACCGCTCCAGCGAGGAGACCTCCAAGATCGTCAAAACCATCGACGAGATCGCCTTCCAAACCAATCTGCTGGCCTTGAACGCGGCGGTGGAAGCGGCCCGGGCCGGTGAGGCCGGGGCCGGGTTCGCGGTGGTGGCCGACGAGGTCCGCAACCTGGCCATGCGGGCGGCGGAGGCCTCCAAAAATACCGCCACCATGATTGATGATACGGTGAAACGGGTCCAGGAAGGATCACAACTGGTAGGCGAAACCAATGACGCCTTCGCCGAGGTCTCCACCAGCACCGGCAAGGCCAGCAGCCTGGTGGGCGAAATCGCCGTGGCTTCCAGCGAGCAGGCCAA
>DSDS01000194.1 GCA_011048585.1 Desulfurivibrio alkaliphilus
CGCAAAGTGATTTACGTGAAGTACCAGGTCAAGGACCAGGATCTGTTCGACAAGGCGTTCGGATATATCCGGCAGTACTACTGAGAAGGGCTATGGACGGTTTCAAACCCCAATTCACCATCACCAACCGCATGACCCAGGCGATCACCCGCTTCGAGCGGGCGCGGGTGGGCAACGCCGCTTTCCAGCTTCGCGACCTCGCGCCTTCGTGTGCAAAGAAGAGGTGTCCAGGGATGAGCAAGAACAAAAAACAGAAGAGCCTTGGGAAAAAGGAGCTTTCCATCATCCGTTCCTCTGCCGCCGAATATCTGACCTTTGTCGCGGCTAGCGGCAGCGGTGGTGTTGAGGCGATTTATGCCGACGAGAGCATCTGGCTGACCCAGAAGATGATGGGGGTGCTTTACGATGTTGAGACCCACACCATCAACTACCACCTGAAAAAGGTGTTCTCCGACAGTGAGTTACAGGAAGATTCAGTTATTCGAAATTTTCGAATAACTGCCGCCGACGGCAAGAACTACAACACCCTGCACTACAAGCTGCCTGCGATCATCGCCGTGGGCTACAAGGTCAATTCTGAACGGGCCGTGCAGTTTCGCAAATGGGCCACCACCATCATCGATGAGTACACCATCAAGGCCTACGTCATGGATGACGAACGCATCAAAAGCGGCGGCTCCATCCTCACCGAACAGTACTTTGAAGAGCAGTTGCAGCGCATCCGGGAGATCCGCCTCTCCGATCGCAAGTTCTACCAGAAAATTACCGACATCTACGCCACCGCCATTGACTACGACGTCACCGCCCAGGCCACCAAGCGCTTTTTCGCCACCGTACAGAACAAGCTGCACTGGGCCATCCACGGCCAGACCGCAGCGGAGGTCATCGTCAACCGCGCCGATGCCGAAAAGCAGCATATGGGCCTGGCCACCTGGAAGGATGCCCCAAAAGGGAAAATCCAGAAGTTCGACGTCAGCATAGCCAAGAACTACCTGACCGAAGAGGAAATGGCGCAGCTGGCCCGGCTGGTGAACGCCTATCTGGATGTCGCCGAAGACATGGCCCTGCGCAAGATACCCATGACCATGCAGGACTGGGAGACCCGTCTGAACAAGTTTATTGAAGCCACCGACCGCGAAATTTTGCAGGATGCGGGCAAGGTGACCGCCGAAATTGCCAAGCCCCACGCCGAAAGCGAGTTCGAAAAATACCGCATCGTCCAGGACAGGTTGTTTGAAAGCGATTTCGACCGGATGGTGAAGCAGATCGAATCAGCCGGAGATGAAAAACCGGAGGAAGAGTAAGACGGCCCACTTGGGGGGGTGACTTGAGGAGTGACTTGGGGGGGACTTGTGACAAACTCGTGACATGGCTTGTGACATCGAGCTATGACACAGCCATGACAAGGGCTGTGACACCTTGGTGGGCCAGAGTGAGGTAACCAGAAAGGCATCCTATGAAGCAGATGAAACCGTTTGCCGGAAAATGGCGCATCGTAGAGATGGAGGTCTGGGATCAGGATTACGTCGACATGGAGGTGCCGGGATACTTCCGCATCGGCTCGGACGGCACCGGCCAGTTTCAGTTTGGGCTGGTCTCCGGGGATATAGATGGCCGGTTGGAGCAATGCGGTAATGCGCCACGTTTCGAGTTCTCCTGGTCAGGGCAGGAGGAAAATGATCTGGTTTGCGGTCGGGGTTGGGCGGTCATTGAAAATGGCGAGCTGAACGGCCGCATCTATCTTCATCTGGCTGACGACTCTGCCTTTCGGGCTACGAAAACTTCGTGAGGCGTTGCCGTGAGTGAATACCAGTATCTTGAATTTCTCGCCGTCGACCGGCCCTTGACGGCTCGGGAGATGGACCACCTGCGGGGTATTTCCACCCGGGCGCAGATCACCCCGGTCAGTTTTATCAACGAATACAGCTGGAGCGAACTGAAGGCCGATCCACGCGATTTCATGCGGCATTTCTTCGATGTCCATGTGTTTATCGCCAACTGGGGAGATGCCATCTTCATGGTGCGATTGCCCAGGGAAGGCATCGATCAGAAGACGCTCAAGTCCTTTTGTACCAGCCCGCATCTGGAATTTGAAAAGTTGCCTGAGCACTGGCTGTTGACCTGGTCCCTCGGTGAAACGGAGGACTACGACAGCTTCGGTTATGTCGATGAGGGGCCCGGCTTGATGACCCGTATCGCCCCTGTGCGGGAGGAACTGCTGCGCGGCGATCTGCGCAGCCTGTATATCGGCTGGTTACGGGCTGTGACAACCGAGGAGACCGATCCGGACGACCTGGAGCCTTTGGTATTACACGGGCTGCATAAGCTGACGGTGGCGCAGCAGGCGCTGGCGGAATTTCTCGAAATCGATATCGATCTGCTGGCCGGGGTGGGTGCTGGCAGTCAGGCGGATAACACAAGTGCAGGGGATGATGCGGTACTTGATGACTGGCTCGATAAACTGCCGAAGGCCGAGGTCAAGGGTTACCTGCGGCAGATGCTGGGCGGACAGGGCGCGAAGGCCGAGCGGGCGCTTAATAGGCGGCATGCCGATTGGCGAGCACGGGCTTCACTGACGCAAAAAGTACGCCGCTCCGTTACGGAACTCTGGCAGCTGGCCGAGCAGGCCAAAGCCCTGCGACTGATCGAAGAGGCCAAGGCCCGTCGCCAGGCCGAAGTCGAACGCAAGAGGCAACGGGATGCCTGGCTCGCTAAACTGGCTGTCGATTTCCCCCGGGCCTGGAAAGCGGCCCATGATGACGCCAACAAAGGCCACGCCCATGCCTATGACGCAGCATGCCGCCAACTGGTCGATCTGCGCGACGCCTACAGAAAGCATGCCACCCTGACAGAATTCCAAAAGGAGTTTCAGAAATTCATGACCAAACACTCGCGCCGTCGTGCCCTGGTGCAGCGTCTGGTCAAGCGAGGATTATGGCGAGACAAGTGAACGTCGACAGGAACAGTGAAGCGGAGGGTTTCCGCGCTTGGGCACCAGATTTCGACAGGTGGCCGAAGAGTTGGATGGGCGTTGCGGAAGATCTCGCCTACGGCCAGAAGCTGTTGCCCTGGTTTGCCGGTTTTTTGCAGGCGCTTTATGCCGAGGGAAAGTCCCGCAAGACCTTCGCCCAGTATCGTGATCACCTGTGGCTGCTTGGCGGGACCATAATCAGCGAAGTTTCCCTTTACGAGGAGTATCAGGACGATCCGCTGGAGAAGCTGCGCGAAGCGGTGGCGGATGGCAGCATTCTGCCCGATCATTACGACCAGATGACCCAGGCCGAATTAAAAGCCTTCGAGCGCACGTGCCGCAGGTTTGAAAAATATCTGGGGAAAAAGCGCCCTGACGAAGCCGAATAGGGAAGAACGAACAACCATGACACCCGAACAACTCGAACACTTTCGAAAATTACTGGAATCCCAGCAGCAGGAACTGCTGGCGAGCAAGGACGCCGCCAAAGATTCCACCAAGCCGGTGACGCTCGATCAGGCCAGCGTCGGCCGCCTCTCGCGTATGGACGCCATGCAGGGGCAGGCCATGGCCATCGAGGCCCAGCGCCGCCGCGAGATTCAGTTGCAGCGTATCCATGCGGCGCTTGGCCGCATCAAAAGCGACGATTACGGCCTGTGTACCGCCTGCGAGGAGGAGATTGCCATTCGTCGTTTGGAAACTGATTCCGCCGCGACCCTCCGCATCGCCTGTGCTTCCCGTCAGGAGAAGCGCTGAGGCGGACAAATCAACAGCAGATATTCACAAAACGCCTTCTGGATGGTCAGCTGCTGCTTGGTGGATAGGTGGCCGTCGCTCTCAATGCCCTTGCTCGAGAAACTCCCGAAACGAAAGCGGGAAGACCTCCAAAGAGACGATCCGTCCGGTCAAGGGGCTGTCGGTTTCCTCCTCCGGCGAGGGCAGCAGTCCGCCCGGCGGCTCAAGGCTCTGGTGTTCGCGGATGATTCGTTTCAGGCATTCGATCATGACATGGCCCGGTGCTCCCTGTTCGTTTGGCAACCGGTGTCATTCATGCTTGGCGTGCCGGAAAAAGCAAATGGATTGTCGAAACGGTGGGCGATTCTATTCGATTCCGTTTTCGGAAACCGAACCGACGTCAGAAATGGTTGCCGTGGACAATCCAACTGGAGGCAATAAGATGGGGGAGTTTGAATACGATTTTCGGTGTCCGGCCGGACTGCAAACCCGTTACCCTCGTCCGGTGCAGGGAAATCGGGGGAGAAAATCGCTTCCTTTGACATGAACCGCCGCCGGATGTCGGCAAGCATTATTTCTCATTTCACATCAATAGGTTGCGGGGTAAGTCGAGGGTGGAGACTGTTTTGCGCCAGGTCAACGCACCCTCCACCACGTTCTTTTCGAGGATTGCCAATTTTTGATCAGGGGCTGTTATCCTAGTACCGCTCACACCTCGTGAGAACCG
>DSDS01000082.1 GCA_011048585.1 Desulfurivibrio alkaliphilus
AGCGGTCGGGCTTGGGCCAACTGGGCACTCCTTCGAACATCAGCGAAGTGGCCCCCAGGGCCAGCGGGCCGTAGAGGATATAGCTATGGCCGGTGATCCAGCCGATGTCGGCGGTACACCAGTGAACGTCGTCATCCTTAAGGTCGAAAACCCATTGACAGGTCTGGGCGGCGAAGGTGAGGTAACCGCCGGTGGTGTGGACCACCCCCTTGGGTTTGCCGGTGGAGCCGGAGGTGTAGAGGATGAACATGTTGTCCTCGGCGTCCATGCTTTCGGGGGGGCACTCCGCGGTGATCCCGGGGGCGCTGACCTCCTCGTGCCACCAGGAATCCCGCCCTTCCTGCATCGGGACCTCATTGCCGGCCCTTCTGACCACGATGCAACTCTTGACGCTGGGGCATTCGGCCAGGGCCTGGTCGGCGTTGGGCTTCAGCGGAATGGTCTTGCCCGAACGCAGCACCGCGTCGGCGGTGATCAGAACCTTGGCCTCGCAGTCCTGGACCCGGCTCTTGAGGCTCTGGGCGGAAAAACCGGCGAAAACCACGCTGTGGATGGCGCCGATCCGGGTACAGGCCAGCAGAGCGATGGCCAGTTCGGGGATCATCGGCAGATAAACGGCAACCCGATCACCCTTCTTGACCCCCAGCTTTTTGAGGACGTTGGCCATCCGGCAAACTTCGCTGTGCAGCATCTGGTAGGTGTAAACCTTGCTGTCCCCTTCGGGCTCACCCTGCCAGATCAGGGCGGCCTTGTTGCGGCGGCCGTTGTGCAGGTGGCGGTCCAGGCAGTTGACCGAGACATTGAGTTTGCCCCCCGGGAACCACTTGATCTCCGGGGTGTTCATGTCGGCTTCCAGGACCCTGTCCCACTTCTTGTCCCAGGTCAGCATCGCCTCGGCCCGCTCGGCCCAGAAGCCCTCGGGGTCCTCCATGGAACGCTGGTACATGGCCTGATATTCCGCCATCGACCGAGCCGACACCGTGTCCGCCGGAGCGGTTGGGGGGGCGAAGAGGCGGTTTTCCTGCTGCATGCTCTCGATTTTGCTATCTGGTGCGCTCATCCTTTTAAGTCTCCTTAGGGTTGACGTGACAGGTTGGTAATCCCATTTTCCCGCAGGGGGGGATGATAGCAATCGGTTGCGGGTAAGTCAAGCAGGAGGAATCGGGACTTAACTGAAAAACCTTGCGGAATCGGGCGGTGAAGGGCTATAAAGTCCGGATGAATAACGACACCCCCCCGGCGCGGATTGTAAACAAAATTGCTCTTAATGAACGGATCATTTTTGCCCTCGATTTTGCCGATCCAGCCCAGGCTTTGGGCTGGGTGGAAAGGTTGGATGGCCGGATCCGGTTTTTCAAGGTGGGCCTGCAGCTTTTTACCGCCGGTTGGTGGCCGGTGGTGGACGCGATCACCGCCCGCGGCAATAAGGTGATGCTGGATCTGAAATTTTTCGATATCCCTGAAACGGTGCTGCGGGCCGTGGAACAGCTGCACAACCATGGGGTGAGCCTGGCCACCATCCACGGCAACGACCCCATTATTCGGGCGGCGGTGGCGGCCAAGGGTGATATCGGTTTGCTGGCGGTCACCGTCCTGACCAGTTTCGATGAAGACGACATGCGCAAGATGGGCCTCAACGGACCGGTGGCCGACCTGGTCGGGATGCGGGCCCGTAAGGCGGTGGAGCTGGGTTGCGACGGGGTGGTCTGCTCCGCTCTGGAAGTGGCCGGTCTGCGGGCCGACTTGGGCGCCGGGTTTCTGGCGGTCACCCCCGGAATTCGTCCGGCCGACCGATCGGGTGGTGATGATCAGCGCCGGATCGCCACCCCCGGGGCGGCGATTGCCAACGGGGCCGATCACCTGGTGATCGGCCGGCCCATCAGCACCGCCGCCGATCCCCTGGCCTTGATCGACATAATCCAGCAGGAGATTGCCGTCGCCTTGGAGCGGCGCTCTAAGCCGTAGGCTCAAGAGAAAATTTTGCCGGGATTGAGAATGTTGTCGGGGTCGAAAACCCTCTTCAACTCCCGCATCAGCTGCAGGGTTTCCCGGCCCAGTTCGGCCTCGATGGCCGTCGCCTTGCTGATTCCCACCCCGTGTTCCCCCGAGAGAGTCCCCCCCAGCGCCAGCACCTTCCGGTAAAGGGAGGTTCGGGCCGCCTCACCCTGGACAAGTTCGTCCGCGTTGTCGCGATCCAGCATGATATTGACATGGATATTGCCGTCGCCGGCATGGCCGAAAGTGAAGAGCGGCAGGCGGTGGAGTCGGCTCAGCTCTTCGGTGTGGGCCACCAGATCGGGGATCCGGCTACGGGGCACCACCACATCCTCGCTGATCTTGTGGGGACGCAGCTGAAAGGCGGCCGGGGAGAGGGCCTTGCGGGCCGCCCAGAGCTCGGCGGTTTCCCCCGGATCGGCGGCCTCCCGCAGGGTTACCCCTTCCTGTCCGGCCAGCAGGGCCCGCAGCCGCCGGCTTTGGGCGGCCACCGTTTCCCGGTCGCCATCCAGCTCCAGCAGCAGTAAGGCGTTGCGGGCCTGCTTTTTAAGGTCGGCGGGCAGGCGCTCCCCCACCAGCCCGAGGGCGGTATGGTCCAGGTATTCCAGGGTGCAGGGCGTCAGTTGGCCGAGGATGGTGTTGACCAGGGTCACCGCCTGATGCATATCGCGACAGAGCGCCAGAAAGGTGGTTTTGGCCGGGGGCTGGGGGATGAGGCGCAGGGTAATCTCACTGATCACCGCCAGGGTACCCTCTGAACCCACCAGCAGTCGGGTCAGGTCGTACCCTACCACCCCCTTGGCGGTGCGAACCCCGCTGCGGATGACACGGCCATCGGCCAGAACCGCTTCCAGGGCCAGGACATAATCGCGGGTGACCCCGTATTTGACCGCCGCCGGCCCCCCCGCGCCGCAGGCCACGTTGCCGCCGATGGTGCAAAAAGCGCGGCTGGCCGGATCGGGAGGATAGTAGAGGCCGTGGCGGGCCACCTCCGCCTGCAGTTCGGCGGTGATCACCCCCGGTTGCGTCACCACCACCTGATTGGCCCGGTCGATCTCCACAATTTTATTAAGCCCGGCCAAGGCCAGGACAATGCCGCCCTTTACCGGGCAGGCGCCGCCGGCCATGCCGGTTCCGGCCCCCCTGGGGGTTACCGGGGTGCCGGTGGCCGAAGCCAGCCGGAGGATGGCCGCGATCTGGTCGCGATCCCGGGGGAAAACCACCGCTGTCGGTGGAAACTCCCGGACCGAGCCGTCGTAGGAGTAAGCCGCCAACTCCTCGGGGGCGGTGGCCACCTGCCCATCGCCGACAATGGCGGCCAGCTGCCGGACAAGCTCCCGCTTCATTTTTCGATATCGCGATGGGTTAGCTTTATAGGGGCCGCCCGGGACAGGGCGGCGGCCAGGGCTTCGCTCACCGCCACCGAGCGGTGGCGGCCGCCGGTGCAGCCCACCGCTACTCGCAGGCATTTCCGGTCCACGGCCTGGACGCGTTCCAGGATAAAACGGAGCAGCTGCAGGTGAAGGGCCAGAAAATCCCTGCCTGTCGGGTTTTCAAGGACATAGGCGGCGATCAGCGGTTCCCGGCCGCTGTGGGGGCGCAACTCCTCCACCCAGTGGGGATTGGGCAGTACCCGGGCGTCGAAGACCAGATCGGCGTCTGGGGGCGGGCCATGCTTGTGGCCGAAGCTTTGCAGTTCAATGATCACTGGCCCCTTCTCCGCCGTTGCCGCCCAAAATCGCGGCCATCTCTTCCCGGTTTTCCGCTTGGAGCAGGCGGGCCATGGTCTGATGATCCTGGAGGAAGCGGGCCAGTTGGGCCAGATGTTCCAGGTAGGGGGAGGCTGAGTTCGCCGGGGCCAGCAGCAGGAAAAAGAGGTGGACGGGGCGGCCGTCCTGGGCGGCAAAAGCCACTCCCTTGACGCTGCGCCCGCAGACCAGCACCATCTCTTCCAGTCCCGCCACTTTGCCATGGGGGATGGCCGCGCCTTCGCCGATACCGGTGGAACCCAGCTCCTCCCGGGCCTCCAGGATGGAGTACAGATAATCCGGGTCCAGGTGGGGATGAGCCGTCCGGGCGGCGGCGGCCAGCTCCTTAAGGGCTTCTTTCTTGGAGGTGGCGGTCATTTCGGGGATGATCAAGGCCCGGGCCGCCTGGCTGATGGGGGTCATTTAGGGTCTTCTGCGCAGTTTGGAGGGTAGTATTCCCAGCTGTTCACGGTATTTGGCCACGGTGCGTCGGGCCAGGCGAATGTCGTCGCGGTTGAAGATATCGGCGATGGCGCTGTC
>DSDS01000095.1 GCA_011048585.1 Desulfurivibrio alkaliphilus
CTGGAGGAGGATGGCAGCCGGATGGGCACCGTGGCCAGCCGCAACTTCGAAACCGAGGCGATGAGCACCACCCAGTACGCCAACAGTTCCACCACCATCTACCAGGACCAGGACGGCTTTGCCGCCGGCTTCCTCCAGTCGGTCTCGGTGGATACCGCCGGGATCATCACCGGCAACTACTCCAACGGTCAGGTGCTGATGCGGGCCCAGGTGGCCCTGGCCAACTTCGCCAACCTCCAGGGGCTGCACAAGGTGGGCGGCAATATTTTCCGGACCACCACCGCCTCCGGCGCCCCGGTTACCGGTCAGCCCGGCACCAACGGCCTGGGTTCGATCTCGCCCAACTCCCTGGAGCAGTCCAACGTCGATCTCGGCACCGAGTTCGTCAAACTGATCACCACCCAGCGGGGTTTCCAGGCCAACTCCAAGATCATCACCACCACCGACGAGATGCTCAACGACCTGATCAATATCAAGCGTTAGGCGGCGTCCGGGAAAAAAATAAAAGGGCCCGGCCGGAATAAACTCCGGCCGGGCCTTTTTGGTTTTCGGTGAGCTGCTGATCTGCCGATCCGGTCCTACTCCAGGATCTTGTCGAAGATGGCAAAGGCGCTGGTCAGAACCGGTTCGCCGGCCGGCAGTTCCAGGTAGGAGCGGCCGGCCAGTTCCCAATCGGCCAGGCTTTCACTTTGGGGCAGCAGGCCGGCCAGGGTCAGGCCGCTCTTGCTCACCGCCTCCTCGATCCGGTTGTGGAGGGGCTGGCCCGCCCCCTCGGGCACCCGGTTGACCACCAGATACTTGGCCTTGGTTTCCACCCCCAAGGGGCCGGTGAGGGCGGCGATCCGTTCGGCGGTCATGATCCCCCGGGCCGAGGGGTCGGAGACCACCAGCAGCAGGTCGATCACCCGCAGGTTCATCCGACTCAGGTGTTCCATCCCCGCCTCGTTGTCCACCAGAATGTACTGGTAGTTGCCGGCCAGATGCTCCATGGTCATGGCCAGGTACTGGTTGGCCGAGCAGTAGCAGCCGGGGCCGTCGGGCTGACCCATGCTCAATAGATCGAATCCTTTAGCTTCCACCAGGGCCTGGTGGAGCTTCATCTCCATGTACTGGTCGCGGGTGATGTTGGGCGGCAGTTCGCTCTTCATCTCCTTGCGGATCTGGCCGATGGTCAGCTCCACCGCGAGCCCTAGCAGTTCGTTGAGGTTGGCGTTGGCGTCGGCGTCAATCGCCAGGATGGGGGTTTTGCCCCGTTTGAGCAGGTAGTTGATCAGCAGGGCGGAAACGGTGGTCTTGCCGACTCCGCCCTTGCCGGCCATGGCGATTACTTTAGGCATTTTTTTCACGCTCCCGTGATGACTTCTTCTCTTTGCAAAGTTGGCACAAACTGGTATCTTAGCCAATTTCGTCGCGTTCTTCACCGATATTTTTGGTTTTTATCCCCAGCGGCCAGCCATTCCACAGTTGGAGTTCTGATTATGGATTATCGTTCCACCCTCAATCTGCCCCAGACCGATTTCAAGATGAAGGCCAACCTGGCCCAGCGGGAGCCGGAGATGCTTAAGCAGTGGGAGGAGGCCGGCCTCTACGAAACCATCCAAAAGGCCTCCGCCGGTCGACCCCTCTATATTCTCCACGACGGCCCTCCGTACGCCAACGGCCATCTTCACATGGGCCACGCCCTGAACAAAATTTTGAAGGATATCATTCTCAAGTCCAAACGGATGGCCGGTTACCACTGCCCCTATGTGCCGGGCTGGGACTGTCACGGCCTGCCGATTGAGCTCAATGTGGACAAGGAGCTGGGGAGCAAAAAGGCCGGGATCGATAAGCTGGCCTTCCGCGAGGCCTGCCGCCGCTACGCCGATCAGTGGGTCGAAATCCAGCGGGAGGAGTTCAAGCGCCTGGGGGTTCTGGCCGACTGGGGGCAGCCCTATCTGACCATCGACTACCGATATGAAGCGGCTATAGCCCGCGAATTCAACAAGTTCCTGCTCAACGGGACCATCAGCCGCAGCCGTAAGCCCGTTCACTGGTGCGCCTCTTGTAGTACCGCCCTGGCCGAGGCCGAGGTGGAATACGCCGATCATACCTCCCCCTCGATCTATGTGAAATTCCCCCTGACCCCCGGGGCGGCTGCCGCCCTGGCCGCCTCAGCCCCGGAGCTGGCCGCCGTGGCCACCTTGCCAACCAACGTGGTGATCTGGACCACCACCCCCTGGACCCTGCCGGCCAACGTGGCGGTGGCCCTGCACCCGGATCTCGACTACGCCGCCGTCGAACTCGACGGTGAAATCCTGATCATGGCGGCGGAATTGGTGGAGCGGGTGGCCAACGAGTGCGGTTTAGGCGAACATCGGCTGCTGGGCCGTTTCCCCGCCGCGGTCCTGTTGGGTAAGAACTGCCGTCATCCCTTGCTTTCGCGGGAGTCGCTGATCATCACCGCCGACTACGTTACCCTGGAGAGCGGCTCCGGCTGCGTTCACACCGCCCCGGGCCATGGCCGCGAGGATTACCTGAGCGGCCTCAAGCATGGCCTGCCGGTGCTCTCCCCGGTGGATGACCGCGGCCATTTCACCGAGGAAGCCGGGCCCTATGCCGGCATGTTCATCATGAAGGGCAACAAGCAGATCGTTGCCGATCTCCAGGAACGCGGAGCCCTGCTGGGCGAGCGCAAGATCAGCCACAGTTACCCCCACTGCTGGCGCTGCAAAAAACCGGTGATCTTCCGGGCCACCGAACAGTGGTTTATCGGCATGGACCAGGCCACTCCCAGCCTGCGGGAGAAGGCCCTGGCCGCCATCAATGAAGTTGAATGGATCCCCCGCTGGGGCCGGGAACGGATCCAGGGGATGGTGGCCGGCCGACCCGACTGGTGCCTCTCCCGCCAGCGGGCCTGGGGGGTTCCCCTTACCGCCGTCTGGTGCAAGGCCTGCGGCAAGGTGCTCAACGACGAAAAGATTGCCGCCACCATTAGCGAAATTTTCAGCCGGGAAGGGGCCGATGCCTGGTTCGCCCGGCCCCTGGCCGACTTTATCGGCCCCGATGCTCGTTGTGACTGCGGCTCTGCCGAGCTGGTCAAGGAGGAGGATATCCTCGATGTCTGGTTCGATTCCGGGGTCAGCTTTGCCGCGGTGCTGGAGGAGCGCGAGGAGCTGCAAAGTCCGGCCGATCTTTACCTGGAAGGCAGCGATCAGCACCGGGGCTGGTTCCAGAGCGCCCTGCTGGCGGCGGTGGGCACCCGGGGGGTTGCCCCCTACAAGGCGGTGCTGACCCACGGCTTCGTGGTGGACGGCCAGGGCAAGAAGATGTCCAAGAGCATCGGCAACGTGATCGCTCCCGCCGAGATCATCAAGCAGCACGGGGCGGAGATTCTCCGCCTCTGGGCGGCCTCCGAGGACTACCGCGACGATATCAGGATTTCGGGAAATATCCTTACCCAACTGGCCGACGCCTATCGCAAGATCCGTAACACCATCCGTTTTATGCTGGGCAATCTCTACGATTTTGAGCCCGCCGTCCATCTCCGCTCCGAAGCTAAGATGGGTGAGCTGGATCGCTGGATCCTGGCCCGTTTTGAGCAGTTGCGGGAGCGCACTCTGGATAACTACCAGAAATTCGAGTTTCACCAGCTTTACCATGGCCTCTACAATTTCTGCACCGTCAGCCTGAGCGCCCTCTATCTCGATATTGTCAAGGATCGACTCTACACCATGCCGGCCGATGACCCCCGGCGGCGGGACGCCCAGGCCGTGCTTTACCAGCTCAGCGACGGTTTGCTGCGGCTGATGGCGCCGATTCTCTCCTTTTTGGCCGCCGAGGCCTGGGAGTATCTGCCCGCCGATCCCCGGCGGGAATCCTCGGTTTTTCTGGCCAGTTTTCCGGCCCCCCGCCCGGAAAGGGTTGCCGATCGGGAGCTGCTGGCCCGCTGGGAGAAAATTCTCCAGGTCCGCTCCGAACTGACTCGGGCTCTGGAGATCGCCCGGCGGGACAAGGTGATCGGCCACTCCCTGGATGCCGAGGTCCGTTTGACAGCCGGTGGCGAGTGGGGTGAATTCATTGCCGCCAACTGGCAAATTCTGCAGGAGGTTACCATGGTCTCGGTCATGGCTCTGGATGAGCAGGCGGCGGCTGGCGCCTATCAAGGCGAGGAGATCGCCGGCCTGCAGATCACGGTGCGACCGGCCGACCGGAAAAAGTGCGAACGTTGCTGGAACCGGGCCCCAGGGGTCGGCGAACACCCCGATCATCCCACCATCTGCCACCGCTGTGCC
>DSDS01000061.1 GCA_011048585.1 Desulfurivibrio alkaliphilus
CCCTTCAGGGCCCAGACCGGAATCTGTCGCAGAATCAGCTCCACCGCCTGGGCTTTGGCTTCGTCGGCCTTCTTGGGCAGACCACCCTCCTGCTGGGCCAGCTCGGCCATGATCTCCTCGGCATCAAACCAGCACAGCTCCCGGTCCTCGATGTCGTAAACCGTGAGAATGCGCCGATCCGGCTCCTCAAGATGCTCCTCTTCCATCACCGCTCCGACAACCTTCAGGGCCACCTCGTAGGGCACAAAACGGGTCTCTTCACCGCCGCTTACTTCACTCATTGCGCTAACCTTCTCTTCTGATTCTTATTATGGATCAAAGCACGTTTGCTGAAGTTAGCCGATTCCGTCTCGCTTGGCAAGAAGCACCGTCAGCCCCGCAGGGCAACGTCAAAGTCGTAGAGGATTGGACGGGTGCCGGGAAAACCGGTGGCGGCAGATTTGCTCACCGCCGGGCGCATGGACGCGCAGGAGGCGGTGGGCACCTCGGAGGCCGGCAGGATGCCGGCCGAGAATGAGCCGCTACCGGTTTTCCCGGCACCCACCACTAGCCACAACCTATGACTTTGACGTTGCCCTGACGGTGGACGGGACTATCTTGCGGGAAAAGGTAAAGCCGGATATGGTGGCCGAATGAACCGAAACTTGAACTCCCGGCGGCCCCGCACCCTTTACTTCCAGCCCGGTGAGCGCAACATTTTCCTGCACCTGCTCACCGCCTGCAACCTGAGCTGTCGCCATTGCTACATCAACCCGGCCCAGCACGGCAGTGGTACCTTGGCTCGCTCCACCCTGGAGGAGTGGCTGACCCTTTTCGCCGATCCGGGCAAAAAAAGCAATGTCATCTTTCTCGGCGGCGAGCCCACCCTGCACCCGGACCTGGTCCACGGGGTCCGGTACGCTCAGCAACTGGGCTATCAGGGAATCACCATCGACACCAACGGCTTCCTCCATCACGACCTGCTGGCCAGGCTGCGGCCCGAAGAGGCCGTCCTCAGCTTCAGCCTGGACGGACCCGACCCGGCGATCAACGACCCCCTCCGGGGGGCGGGGGTGTTTGCCACCGCCACCGCCAACCTCAAGCAGGCGGTGGCCAAGGGTTTTGATGTCAGCCTGATCTTCACCGCCAGCCGCCTCAACATCGAGCACCTGCCCAGAATGCCCGCTCTGCTGGCGGAACTGGGCTGCCGCCGCTTCTTCATTCAGGTGATCGGCCTGCGCGGCAAATCGGCCGCCGATCCCGCCTCCACCGCGGACGACCCCCTGCAACTGACGCCCGACCAGTGGCTGGAAGTGGTGCCCAAGGTGGCCGCCGAGGCGGCAGCCCGGGGCATTCAGGTGATCTACCCCAAGGTGTACCTGGAGCCGGACGAACCCTTCCAGTGCGCCGGCCGGCTGGGGGGAAACTTCTTTATCTTCCCCAACGGCCGGGTCTATCTCTGCCCCCTCTGCGAGGATTTCCCCCTCAACGCCCTGCGCCTGGAGAATGGAGAGCTGCGGGAGAACCCGGGAATCACCGAGCGCAAGCTGTTCAACCTCGATATCCCCGAGGGCTGCGTCATGAACAAGCTGCTCCAGCCGGGCAATATCGCCTACAACCCCGACGGCACCCCTCGCCACCGGATCTCCTGTTGCCTGCTTAAGCAGGAGATCGGATAGCCACCGCTACTCCCGAGGCCTGGCGGACCTCAGCAGTTTGCCAATCAGGTTGCCGGCCTCATAAAGCAGACAGAGGGGGACGGCCAGCATGAAGGTGGCCACCGGATCCCCCGCCACCAGGAGCAGGGAGATGATCACCATCCCCAGGTAGGAGTAGGTCCGGTGGCGGGCAAAATATTCCGGGTCCACCAGGCCCAGCCGCACCGCCATCACCATCAGGAACGGCAGCTCGAAAGCCAGGCCGAAGGAGAAGACCCCCCGCACCATAAAGTTCAGATAGGGGGCCAGTTTGAGGTGGGGATGGATCTGCTCGCCGGCAAACCAGAGCAGGAAACGGAGCAGTTCCGGCAGAACCACGAAATAGGCGAACAGGGCCCCGCCGCTGAAGAGGACAAATCCGGAGAGCGCCACCTTCACCGCCACCAGCTTCTCTTGACGCCGCAGAGCGGGGGCGACGAACATCCAGAGCTGATAGACCGCCACCGGCAGCGCCAGCACAAAACCCACCAGCAGCGAGAGCTTGAGGTAGCTGATGAAGGCCTCGGGCAGGCCGGTGTAAACCAGGCGACCCAACTCGGGGTCGATCTGGATCAGGGGGGAGGAGAGGGCCCGAACCATCTCCTCCACGAACCAGTAAGCCCCGGCGGTGGCCAGCACCACGGCGGCCAAAATCGTCAGCACCCGCCGCCGGAGCTCCAGAAGGTGGGGGGTGAAATGCTCGGCCAGAATGCTCATGGCGCGAGGGGACGGGGCGGTTCCCCGGCGCCTTCCCGCTCTTCCGCCGCTCCGCCGGCCTCAGGCGGCCCGGAACCCTCCGGCCCGGGAGGGGCGACCGCCTCGCCTTCGTCACTCTCCCGAGTCTCGCCGGGATCGCCCTCGGCATAGGCACTCTCCGCCCGCCGCTGCTCCTCTTCGGTCAGCCTGGGCAAAGGGGCGTCAAGTTCCCGCCGCCACTCCTCCCGGTCGCCCATCTCCTGCTCGACGTTGTTCTTCAGCTCGGTGGCCACCTTCTTGAGTTCCAGAACCCCGCGAGCCAGGGATTTGGCCAACTCCGGCAACTTTTCCGGTCCCACCACGATCAGGGCCACGGCCATTATCACCAGCAATTCCGGCAAACCTATTCCAAACATCTTCCCATCCGGTTTTGATCTGGCCTGATCAGCGGGGGCCATTGATTAACGGGGTCAACCACCGGGACTATCCCCGGGGCGAAACGGGAGAAACAGCCCCCGTCCGGCCCCAATCTACGGCAGAGCGCCGACGGTGTCAAGCAACCGGACCGGGGGCGGTGACGAATTGACTTTTGCCTCCTCCTTGGCTATGTTGGCCTGGCTCAGCGCAGCCGGGTCGTCCGGCTCCGCCGGCCGGCAATCAGATCAACTCATCCAGACTCAGTAGGCGGGACGGGCAATGGCCAACGTGATAATCGTAGGAACCCAGTGGGGTGATGAAGGCAAGGGAAAAATCGTCGATCTGCTCACCGAACACGCCGATCTGGTGGTGCGGTTCCAGGGGGGTAACAACGCCGGCCACACCCTGGTGGTGGATGGCAAGCAATATATCTTCCACCTGATCCCCTCGGGCATCCTGTACGAGAACAAAAGCTGCTTCATCGGCAACGGGGTGGTAATCGACCCCGAAGTGCTGCTCGACGAGATGGAGGAACTGGCCGGACATGGCCTGCCGGTGACCCCGGAGCGGCTGATGATCAGCGAACGGGCCCACCTGATCATGCCCTACCACAAACTGCAGGACGCGGGCAGCGAGGCCTCCCTGGCCGCCGGCCGCAAGATCGGCACCACCGGTCGGGGCATCGGCCCCTGCTACGGCGACAAGGTTCTGCGCCACGGCCTCAAGCTGGGCGACCTGCTGGACCGGGAGCTGTTCCGGGAAAAACTGGCCCAGTGCCTGGAGGAGAAAAGTTTTCTTCTAACCAAGCGCTACGGGTTGGAAGCGCCCAAACCGGAGGCGATCTACGATGAGTTCATGGGCTATGCCGAGCGGTTGGCCCCCTTTGTCGGCAACGTCTCCGTGGCCCTGGACCGGGGCCGCAGGGCGGGCAAGCATATCCTTTTTGAGGGCGCCCAGGGCACCCAGCTTGACATCGACCACGGCACCTACCCCTTCGTGACCTCATCCAACACGGTGGCCGGCAACGCCTGCACCGGCAGTGGTTTCGGCCCGGCCCACATCGACGCGGTGATCGGCATCCTCAAGGCCTATACCACCAGAGTTGGCGAAGGCCCCTTCCCCACCGAACTGTTCGACGCCACCGGCGACCAACTCCAGCGCAAAGGCGGTGAGTTCGGCGCCACCACCGGCCGCAAGCGCCGTTGCGGCTGGCTGGACGGCGTAATCGCCCGGGAAGCGGTACGTTTAAACGGGATAACCGACCTGGCCATCACCAAACTCGATGTCTTAAGCGGCCAGCCGGAGCTGCTGATGGCCACCTCCTACCAGGCCGACGGGGCCACCCTGGAGGCGATGCCCAACAACATCAAGACCTACGGCAAACTCAAGCCGGTCTACGAAAAGCTGGCGGGTTGGAGTGAAGAGATCCGCCACGCCAAGTGCCTGGAGGACCTGCCGGCCAAGGCGCGGGCCTATGTGA
>DSDS01000045.1 GCA_011048585.1 Desulfurivibrio alkaliphilus
GAGCCTGCGAAACGGCATTCTTGAAAACTGCGATCAATCAAAAGTTTAAGCATGCTCCGGGAACTGCTGGCATTTTATAATCACGAAAAGTTCCTGAGACTAGAAGGAGAATTGCAGCGCCGTGATCAGGTTGACCCCCGGCTCGGGAATAAAGTCACGATTTTCAGCGCGCTGGTGGGCCAGATAATAGCGGTCGAACAGGTTCTCGATATTAACGGTCAGGCTGATTTCCCGCAGTTGTCCCAGGGCGGGTAGGGAGATGCCTCCACGCAGATTGGCGATGCCATAACCGGGATTTTCCTCTTCACCGGGGGCCGGTCGGGTGCGGCGGTGATGAAAGTTTCCTTCCAGTTCCAGCCAGTAAAGACGGCCTTTGCCCCAATCATCCTGCCAGCGAACCCCCAAGGTTCCGTTCAGAGGCGGGATGCTGTTGAGGCGGTCATGAGAATCCCGATCCCGACCAACGACATAAGCCAATTGCGCGAATAACGACAACTGTTGACTGAGCTGAATCTCGGCATCGCCATCGAAACCGTACAGCTCGGCGTTCCGGACATTAACGTATTGGTACGTGGGAATATCGGAAATGAAGGCTTCAGGGAGCCGAACAGTGTCGATATAGTCATCCACTCGATTGTAAAAGACACTGGTATTCCACTGGAATCGCTCATAGCGGGTTTTTATCCCGAGGTCCAGGTTGTAAGCGTATTCCGGTTTCAGGTCGGGATTGCCTAGCAGAATTTGACTGCCGCCACCCCGGGTTGAGTAGAGTTCAAAGATGTCCGGCGCGCGGAAGCCGCGTCCCAGATTAGCGGTCAGGTGATGTTGGTCGGTCAGGGCGTAGAGCAGTCCCAGACTGAAGGTTGCGGCGCTGTCATCAGCATCAGCAAAATCATTGCGTTCGGTAGTGCTTGACATCATGGTGCCGGTGGCGTCGAACCGTTGATCGGTAAAATCGATAGATTTAGTGCGCGCAGTGAAATGATCGTAGCGACCCCCGGCAATCAGAGTCAGCCGGCTGCCGATCAGGACTTCATCCTGAACAAAAATTCCCAGGTGGTCGCGTTCAGCATCCGGTACCGGCTGAAAGATCAGCCGCCGAGCCAGGGAGTCATCGCTGTTACGCTGGATGGACTGGACTTCCCATGAATCGGTTCCTTCCCGGACAAATTCGACTCCCAGGGTGGTTTGATGGTTACCGACAGGCTCCAGTCGGGTCTGGATCGATGTGCCCATGGCGGTGGTTTCAATGCGGTTGTTTTTCAGGTTGTAATTGGTTTCGCCGGGATAGTTGCCTTTGTATATTCGATCCTGATCTACGCCGAACGCCCGCACCTGCAGGGATTCAATAACCCCCAGCTGCTCTCCCCGGTAATTCAGTTTGTAACTGCGGCTGTCGAAACGATCAAAATGAGACCAGGGAGCTTTTTGATTTTTCTGCGGGACGCCCATGTCGTCGATATAATTGATCCGAATTTCCGCTCCTAGTCGGTGTTGTTGATTCAACTGGTAGTGAGTTTTCAGGTCCAGGTTGCGATTTTCAAACTGGGAGTTGTTAATCCGATGACCGTCTCCGTCGCGGTAATCGTCGGCTTTGCGTCCGGAGATCGCCAACCGTATGCCCACTCCTCTGCCACCGGCCAGCAACTGGTAGCCGGTCAGCCAACTGCGATCAACGGTGGCGAAACGACTGGTGAACGTACCTTGCTGTTGCAATTCATCCTGGAGGGAAAAGAGGACGTCTTTGCTGATGATGTTGATGACCCCACCCAGAGCGTCGCTGCCGTAGAGGGCCGAAGCAGGACCCTTGACCACCTCGATTCGCTCAACATTGACCATCTCGACAAAGGGAGTCAGGGGCATCCTTCCCGCCCACAGATTGCTCTCCCGGTCGCCGTCGTAAAGAACCAGAACCCGGTTGCTGCCCAATCCTCGGATAATTGGACTGGCCTCCCAGGAACCGGCTTTTTCCAGAGACACCCCGGCAATACGATCGATCGCCTCGGCGGGTGATCCGGGGGAGGTTTCCCGCAGCCGTTCTTGATCGATCAGACTGATGGCGGTGGGCAGGTCAAAAAGCTGTTGCTCGGAACGGGTCGCGGTAACCACTACCGGTTCCAGCGTCCATGAGGTATCAGCCGCAACCTTTCCGGCAGCGGTTACCAGAATCAGGGTGCACAGGGTGAAGAGAATAGGCAGTGTTTTCATCAGTTGACTCCTGTCGTGAGCTGTTCGGTAGCGGAAATAAAAATCCCGAACCGATAAGAAATATCGATCCGGGACTCCCTTTGCTCTCCACAGGATCGGTCGCACAACCCCGGTCCACGGGGGCTGCTTCCAATGCTCCAGGCAGGTCTTCTGACTTTCGGTTCACTCTACTGACCGCGCCTTCCCGCCCATGTGTCATCATGGTCAGTGGCTTTGTGCGGTGTTCGTCCCCGATTACAGCGGCGGGCCCGTTTCCGATTTACACGGAATTCCCTTTTTAACCCTTGCGGGCACCTGGAGATTCAATCTGGGCATTCTTCTGAAACCTTGCGGAAAAGTCAAGTTGAATATTTTCTGTGGGATCTCGTGGAAGACTTTTATACCGAGCAATTTTCCCAGAATCCTCAAGGGCCACCCGCCAAGCCGGCACGCCTGGCTCTCGGCGCACCGGGTCAGCAGAG
Source organism: Desulfurivibrio alkaliphilus (assembly GCA_011048585.1). Lineage (GTDB taxonomy): Bacteria > Desulfobacterota > Desulfobulbia > Desulfobulbales > Desulfurivibrionaceae > Desulfurivibrio > Desulfurivibrio alkaliphilus_A. The sequence goes on from DSDS01000045.1 coordinate 2,670, forward strand.
GCCACAGTTACTGCCGTCTTTTCAAAGAACTGGGGTTGGAAATGACCGGCTACGGCCCGTCGCTCTTTAGGAACCGCCTGGTGCGGATATTGCCGGCGGCTTGATCCAGGAGGGAGAGAATTTCGGCGGGGAAGCGGGCCAGTTTGCCTTGGGGATTGACCACGGCATGGACGGTGTAGGCCAGGGCCAGCAGGCGGCCCTCCTGGCTGCTGATCCGGTAGTTGAAACGGCAGGAGACGGGCCTGATCGCCACCAGGGAGGTCTCCACGCTCAAGAGGTCGTCGTAACGGGCCGAGGCCTTGTAGCGCACCCGGCAATCGACCACCGGCAGGATCAGGCCCATCTCCTCCAGGCGGCGATAGGAATGTCGAACCAGATCGCGCATATACTCAGAACGGCCGGCCTCACAGAAACGCAGGTAGTTGGCGTAATAAACCACCCCGGCGGCATCGGTGTCGCCGTAGAGCACCCGGCAGGTATGAAGATGGATCGGGGGCTCAAGATCGAATTCGGCGCTGCTCATCCGGCCTCATCTCCCGCTTGATCCAGCACCAGGCGCAAAAATTGCCGGCCATCGGCCACCAGGGGGCTGTTTTCCGCCTGCCGTTCGCAATAGGCCCCGGTCGGCGGATCCTGCCAGCAGGAGCCCCCGCAATCCTCCGGTTTGCGGGCGTGGCGGCGGGAATCGTAGAGCAGAAAGGGTATCGGCAACTCGGCATGAGTACGGGTGCTCAGAGGGGTGAAATGATCCATGGTCACCGTCAGGCGAAAATCTTCGCCGCGCCGCTGCAGTCCGGCAAGGATCGGCCCCACCACCAAATGGTCGAAATCGGCGATCGCTTTGAGCTTGTTTTTCAGGTCACCCTGGTGGGAAACCTCGTCCGGAGCCTCGATATGGACAAAAACCAGGTCGTGGCGATCCAAGGCCGCCAAGGCCGCCGCCACCTTACCCTGATAATTGGTGTCCAGGTAGCCGGTGGCCCCCGGCACCGCGATAATCTCCATCCCGGCGTACACTCCGATCCCCTTGAGCAGATCCACCGCCGAGATCAAAGCGCCGCTGACCCCGAACTGTTCCTGTAAGGTTTTCATCGCGGGAGGCTTACCCTCGCCCCAAAGCCAGATGGCATTGGCTGGATTGATTCCCTGCTGCCGGCGCCCCTGGTTTTCCGGGGCCGCGGCCAGCAGTGCGGCGGCCTTTTGCACCACCTCGCCCAAACCCGGCACCGCCAGGTAGCGCCGCCACCATTCACCAACCTCCCGGTCGCTGTGATCATGGGGCGGAGCGGTTACCAGGCCGGCGCAATCACGTCGCCAGACCAGCAGGTGACGATAGCTCACCCCCGGATAAAAGCGGCAATGCTCATTGCCCAGTTCGGCATCCAGCATCCTGACCAGGCCGGCGGCGGTTTTGGTATCGATATGGCCGGCACTGTAGTCCACCATTTTGACTCGGTCACCGGCCTGCTCCAGCGTGACCAGGTTGCAGCGAAAAGCGATGGCGTCGGCGGGCAGTTCCACCCCCATGCTGGCCGCTTCCA
>DSDS01000170.1 GCA_011048585.1 Desulfurivibrio alkaliphilus
GATTTAACGGGCTGTAATCGTTCAGCAGTGCCGCAGGTTCGGGCAAGCGGCCAAGCGCCGCGTACCCCGTGTACGTAAGCCTGGCTGATCGCCCGAAGATGCGGTGCTGCTGAACGATTACGGTGAGGCAGAATAGCCGATCCGGCTTCCCAGGTCCAGAGCTATGCAAAGGGGATCAGGCGTACCCCCGGGGTGCTTGGCCGGCTTCGACAAAACCGACAAAAAAAACCCGCCGGGAAAATGATCCCGGCGGGTTAGCATGGAGCCGTTTCAGCTTTTAACGCCTTTTCTCAGCAGTACTCACCAGCCAAGGCCAACGAGGGGGGAAGCAGGTAGGGCAGGATCCGATCACCCACCACCTGGGTGGTCACGGCCAACTGGCGCAACACCTGGTTCTCGCCTCGGGTTTCGTAGGTCACGATATCCCAGGCCTCCGGGTGGGCCGCCACCGCCTGCATCAGGCCGAGATGCTGACCATGCCCCGACTTCTCCGCCACTACCCTTCCCAGCAGGGGGAAGCCCAGCAAAGCCAGATCACCCACCAGGTCCAGGACCTTGTGACGGACAAACTCGTCGGCGTAACGAAGGCCGCCGCTGTTGAGCACGCCGCTTTCATCCATCACCACCGCGTTGTCCAGAGAGCCCCCCAAGGCCAGACCATTGCGGCGCAGCGCCTCGACCTCATGCAGAAAGCCAAAGGTCCGGGCGGAGGCCACCTCTTCAGCAAAACGCCGGGGATTCAAGTCGATATCAATCCGCTGGCTGCCGATCCGGGCGTGGGAAAAGTCGATCCCGCAACTTACTCTAAAACCGTTATAAGGTTCGATGCGCACCGACCGCCCCTGGCCGTCACTGTACCTTACCACCTCGTTGAACTTAAGCATCCAACGACAGGCCCGTTGCCGGCGGCGGCCGACCCGGCGCAACAGATGCACAAAGGGGGCTGCACTGCCATCCATGATGGGGATCTCGGGCCCATCCACCGCGATCACCGCGTTATCGATACTCAAGCCAGCCAGGGCGGCCAGTAGATGCTCGGTGGTGGAGATGGAGGCGTCGTGGTCGGTACCGATCGTGGTGGCCAGGCGGGTATCGACCACCCGGTCCATAAAGGCCGGGGTGGGCTCGAGCTGCCCCAGGTCGGAACGAACAAAGCGCAGGCCGCTGTTGATCTCACCGGGGTAGATCACCAGGCTGACCGGCTTGCCGGTGTGCAGTCCGATACCGGCGACGCTGATGCTTTTTTTCAGGGTGTGCTGAAGTGAATCCATGGCGCTGAGGTCCTTATCTCAAAACCGCCGAAGCGGTGGGTTACCTTCTTTTCTTAACGACAACCATCCGGTAGCCGTCCCTTAGCTGACTGGTCATTCATTGTATGCAATTTAGGAGCCACCTGCTAAACAAAAAAAAATACCCGCCAACAACCGCATCAATTCAGCAAGAAATACTCAAACTCCACCCCCCAACCGACCCCCGGGGTTAAACGGTTTTTGTGGCAAAAAAAACACACTCGCCGCTCATTGCCCACAGCAGGCCAGCAAGCGGCGACGCAGAAACTCATCGAAGGACTCCTCCATGAAGAGGGCGACCCGCAGGGCCAGCAGCGGGTAATCGCCGGCCAGGGGTTGCAGTTTGACCAGGTCCTTTTCGGTGGTGATCAACCCTCCGGCCCGCCGCTGCCGGGCGGCGGCCATCAGCTCGGCCATATCCGCCGGTGTGTAAGGGTGGTGGTCGGCAAAGGAGCGGAATCCGGTGACCAGGAAGTTCGCCCTTTGCAGGGTTTCCTGGAAGGACCCGGGCTGGGCAATTCCGGCGAAGCCGTACCAGGGTTTACCCCGTCCCTTATCGAGGGCCATGCTCCTGCCCGAGCGACCGTCCAACAGGCAGACCGGGAGATACTCCCCGATAAAGCTGGGAGTATCCGGCAGCAGCCCTTGGAGGAAAAGGCGAAACCGCCCTACCTGTTCCCGGTTGGCGTCATCAACTCCGGTAACGACCAAAGCATCGGCCCGTTCCAGGGCGGACCAGGGTTCCCGCAGGGGGCCGCCGGGAAACACCCTGGCCCCCAAGGGCAGGTCACGGGCACTGAACAGGACCAGATCAAGGTCGCGAACCAGAGCCAGATGCTGAAAGCCGTCATCCAACAGCAGGGAGTCGGCCCCCAACCGGTCTACGGCATGCCGACTGCTCAAGACCCGCCGTTTGGCAACCAGCACCGGCACCCCGGGGAGGGAGCGGGCCAGCAGCACCGGTTCATCACCCGCCCTTTCGGGCCCGACCAGCAGCCCACCACCCGGAGAGCCGTCGGAAACCACCACCACCCGGTCTCCTTCCCCCCGGGCGGATTGCCGCCCGTAGCCCCGGCTGAGGATGGCCGGTTTTAGGTCCATGGCTTCCAACAGTCGGGCGATATAGATCACCAGCGGAGTTTTACCGGTTCCCCCCATGGTCAGGTTGCCGACACTGATCACCGGCACCGCCATCTTTTGGCGCCGCAGCAAACCACGGTGATAAAGCCAGGCCCGTAAACGCATCACCAGGGCATAAAGGGGGGAAAAGGGCAGACCCAGGGTAAACAGGAATCGCAAACGGCGTGAGGTCATCTCTTCTCCTCCGACGGCAGATCCGAGCCAAGCAGCTTGGCGATCATCTCCAGGTGGGCGGTCAACACCCCCCGGCTCCTGGTTGCCACCAACCGGGCGGCTTGCCGCCCGGCGGCGGCCCGGGCGGCGGGCTCCCGCAACCAAAGGGTCACGGCGGTGACGATCTCCTCCTCATCCTTGACCTGGCAAGCCCCTCCCGCCGCCAACAGATCAAGACTGATTTCGGCAAAGTCTTCCATATGGGGGCCGAAAAGGCTGGGCCGACAGCCAACGGCTGCCTCCAGGGGATTGTGCCCCCCCGCCGGGACCAGGCTGCCACCGACAAAAGCCAGATCGGAGAGGGGATAAAGGGCGGCCAGCTCACCGTAACTGTCCAAGATCAACACCTGCCCCCCATGGTTACCTGGAGCGCTGCGTAACCGGGCCCGGGGGTCATACCTGCGAGCCAGCTCCAGAACCTCCCCGGCCCGCTCAACCCGGCGGGGAGCCAGCAGCAGAAACAGCTCGGGAAATTCGCGGTGCAGCCGCCGCCAGGCCCGCAGCAGGACCTCCTCCTCGCCGGCGTGGGTACTACCCGCCAGCCAGAGCAGTTTGTCGGCCCCAATCCCCAACAGTCCCCGACTCAACCGCAGGGTTGAGCCGGAGGGCGGCCATGGGTCCAGTGCGGCAGGATATTTCAGATTTCCCAGCACCCCCACCCGGACCGGCGGCAAACCCAGAGCGCGCAAACGGGCCGCTTCCTTCCCGGTCTGCATGGCAAGAAAGACAAAGGAGTCGAAGAGCAGGGGGCGGACTAGAAAACGCAAGCGCTGATACCATCGCCAGGAGGAGGTGGAGAGCCGCCCGTTGGTCAGCAGCTGGGGCACCCCTTCTTTTGCCAGGGAACGGAGCAGGTTGGGCCAAAGATCGCTTTCCACCAGGATAAAGAGATCGGGGCGCAGCCGCCGGACCAACCGCTTCATCACCCAGGGCAGATCATAGGGCAACACCTCCAGACGATCCACCAGAGCACCGCAACTTGCCGCCGCCAGGGCGGCACCGGCCCTGGTGGAGTTGGAAAGGACCAGGGTGGCCTCGGGGAAATGGCGACGCAGAACCCGCAGCAGCGGCCGGGCCGAAACGGTTTCCCCGACCGAGAGGGCGTGGAGCCAGATCAGCTTCCCCTCGCGGGGGGGGCAACTCCGTGGGGCCGAACCGGCAAGCAGGCCCAAACGGCGACCGATCCAGGCGGTGTAGCCGGGAACGCGGATCGCTTTGACTATCAGCAGCGGAAGGGCTAGAATCAGCACCATCGGCAGACCAAGGTTATAGATCAACCTTATCATTGACCACCATGAACATTATTCTGATCCACCCCGGGGAAGCCGAGGGCGACCGGGTGATCCTGCGCGACCACCGGGCCCGGCATATCCGCAGGATATTGAAGAGCAAAACCGGCGACACACTGCGGGTGGGCCTGCTCGACGGCCCCATGGGCACCGGCCTGATCCTGGGGCTTGCCCCCGACCAGGTGGGAGCTGCAACTGGATTGCCGCACCCCCCCGCCGGCCAAGGCCGCCACCGACC